>JAENWY010000013.1 GCA_016649775.1 Spirochaetaceae bacterium | reverse complement strand
TTACCCATGTATTAACATCTCAATTTAAGAGCTTTAAAACATCAAAAATGAGTTTTATCCATCATCTCTAGAATAAAAATATATAAATTAAAATTTAGTGCTAAATACTTAAAATCACCTGACTTAACGAAATGAGCCTAAAATAATAATAGAAAATATAAAAGCGTGGGTAGCTTTTGTGCTACTCATTTTTTTGTGCAAATTTAACACTTAGTCTTGGAATGAATGAAATTAATAACTAAAAAAATCCTCCACAATAAAATAAGTGGAGGAAAATAGTTATAGAGAATTTATTAAATGCCCATCTTCTTTTTCATTTTAGCCCAGGAATCTTTTAAGGTAACTGTTCTATTGAAAACTGGATGTTTATCACTGTGATCTTTATTATCGCAACAGAAATAACCATTTCTAATAAATTGAAGGTAATCACCAACTTTTGCCTCTGAACTGTAAGGCTCTACCATTGCATGATTAACAACTATAAGTGATTCAGGATTTAAATCATCAATATAATTACCAGTTTCACCACCAGGGTATTCACTAATAAATAGCTTATCATAAAGTCTAACTTCAGCATCAACAGCATGTTTAACAGAAACCCAATGACTAGTACCTCTAACTTTTCTCTTGTCAGGTGTATCTCCACCGAAACTTTCTGGATCGTATGTACAGTGAACTACCGACACTTGACCATTTTCGTCTTTTTCAAAACTAGTAGCTGTTATGTAATAAGTATATTTAAGTCTGATTTCATTACCAGGGTATAACCTATGATATTTCCTTGGTGGAACTTCCATGAAGTCTTCTCTTTCTATATATACTTCTCTGCTAAAAGGCATTTGGTGAGTTGCACTTTGTGGATCCTCAGGATTATCAACTGCTGCAAAGTATTCAATTTTATCTTCAGGATAGTTATCAATTACAATTTTAATTGGATCTAGAATAGCCATTATTCTAGTAGCTTTTTTATTCAAATCTTCTCTTACACAGAATTCTAATAGTGAATAATCAACAACACCTTCTGTTTTTGCAACACCAACTCTAGAAACAAAATCTTTCATTGATTCTGGAGAATATCCTCTTCTTCTAACACCACTTACTGTTGGCATTCTAGGATCATCCCAACCTGTAACTAATTCTAAATTAACAAGATTTAATAATCTTCTTTTACTCATTAACATATAGTTAATATTTAATCTTGAGAACTCATATTGGTGAGGAGCATGATCAATACCATCTATAGCTGTTGCCCAATCATATGCTGGACGATGATCTTCAAATTCAAGAGTACATATGGAATGAGTAATACCTTCAATAGCATCACTAATTGGATGAGTATAGTCATACATTGGGTAAATGCACCATTTATCACCAGTTCGAGGATGAGATGCAAATTTAATTCTATAAAGTGCAGGGTCTCTCATGTTAATATTAGGAGAACTCATATCTATTTTAGCTCTTAAAGTGTAGGCACCTTCTTTTAGTTTTCCTTCTTTCATTTCTTGGAATAAACGTAAGTTTTCTTCAATGCTTCTATCTCTATCAGGAGAATTCTTTCCTTTTTCAGTTAGAGTTCCTCTGTATTCTCTCATTTGTTCTGGAGATAGAGAATCAACATAAGCTTTACCGTCCTTAATAAGTTGAACAGCAATTTCATATAATTGTTGATAATAATCAGATGCATAGTATTCTTCTTTGCCCCAATCAAAACCTAACCAATGAATGTCTTCTTTTATTGAATCAATATATTCAACATCTTCTTTAGTAGGATTTGTATCATCAAGTCTTAAATGACATACTCCACCATATTTTTGAGCTAAACCAAAGTTAATACAAATTGATTTAATGTGTCCAATATGTAGGTACCCATTAGGCTCTGGTGGAAAACGTGTTACGATTTTGTTATCTGGAACACGATTGTTTTTTAAATCATCTTCAATGATTTTTTCAAGAAAATTTAAAGGTTTTTCACCAATTTTTTCTTCTTCAATATCCATGTTAATGTCCTTTTACCCTTCCAAAGGGGCGTTAGATTATGTACTAAATAATATCATGAGAGTTCTTATATTTCTAATTAACAGATTAACTTATTAGTTAATTTTACTGTAATAAAAATCCTGTACACTTAATAATTCATTATCTTGAAGTATAAAGCCAAAAGATAGAGCTACTTTAGCTCCAGGTAAAAAAGCTTTAGCAACACTTTCAAAGGTAGAATTGAATTCTAAGTAATAGTTTATTATATCACAATTTCTTATTACTTTAAGCTTTATATATTCATTTTTTTCTAAATATGGAGTTATAGGAAAACTACATTGAGTTTTGTAACCTTTAATAGATGAATTAATAACTATTTCGGTTTTTACTATAATTGAAAAATATGTAGAATCTGTCAAACTGATAATGAAACCCTGATTGCTTTTACTTTGTTTAATCTTGCAATTGATTTCAAAGTTTTCATCACTTTCACACAAAAATAAAGAGTCTTCAGCTTTGGCTTCAAATCTATTATAAGAATTACTTTTAATAAATCCTTTATTTGTCCATCTCATTTCTCTAATAGTAGGTTTTTTCATAAATTTGATTATAAAGAAATAAATATTATAATGCAATTATCAAATAACTAAATTGATAAAAGAGTTTTGTTATAAGTGGTTAATATTTCTAATTTTGTTGTTTATATTAACATCTATTAAGGATAAAATATATTAGTTTTTTTATTATAAAAATTTTTAATACCTAAAAGGGTAGAAATTATGACTGTGATAAAAGTGAAGGAAATATTTACACATAT
Organism: Spirochaetaceae bacterium; assembly: GCA_016649775.1. Lineage (GTDB taxonomy): Bacteria > Spirochaetota > Spirochaetia > Sphaerochaetales > Sphaerochaetaceae > Pleomorphochaeta. The sequence goes on along the minus strand of JAENWY010000013.1, from coordinate 16,749 downwards.
TTTATATATTTGTAATGAACTGGACAAATTATATAAAGTTTATTTAAGTTAAAATAATTGCTAAATAGCTAAAATAAATATTTTAATTAACTTCAGGGTATATAATTAAAATATTTCATTAATTCTGAATTGAATTAATTGTGGAGCCTTTGGTCAATATTTTCATTGTATTATCCATGTAAACTATTATTTAAATAATAGGTAAAATTTTTGATATAAAAATTTGTTTTTAGAAAATATTGGTATTTGACTTAATTCCTTTCAGAATATTTTCTTGACAAATGAGTAAACTTACATGACTATTATTATGTGCTCGAGCACAGAAATAAAAAGTTCCGAGCTTATATTAAGTATTTTATTTTCAAAAATTCTATGGAGGAAAATATGAAAAAAATTATTAGTACTATGTTAATATTAGCAGCTGCATCTACAATGCTATTTGCTAATGGACAAAAAGAATCATCAAGTGTATCTACAAGTGCAAAGAAAATTGGTGTATCAATGCCAACTAAATCTTTACAAAGATGGAATCAAGATGGTGCAAACATGAAAGCTGAATTAGAAGCAGCTGGTTATAGTGTTGATTTACAATATGCTGGTGATAATGATATTCCAACACAAGTTAATCAAGTTGAAAATATGGTAACTTCAGGTTGTGATGCAATTGTTATTGCAGCAATTGATGGTTCTTCTTTAACTTCTGTATTAAAAGAAGCACAAGACCAAAACATTCCAATTATTTCTTATGATAGACTAATTATGAACAGCCCTGCTGTATCATATTATGCAACATTTGATAACTTTGGTGTTGGTGTTATACAAGGTGAATATTTAAGAGATGCTATTAAATTAGATAGCAAATCTGCTTCTGATCCTGCATATTTAGAATTAGTTACAGGTGCTCCTGATGATAATAACTGTGTTTACTTCTGGGGTGGTGCAATGTCTATATTAGAGCCTTATATTAAGAGTGGTGCTGTTGTAATCAAATCAGGACAAACAACACGTCAACAATGTTCAACTCCTAACTGGTCAAATACTGAATCTCAAAAGAGAATGGAAAATATTATTTCAGCTAATAGTTATGGTCCAAAAGGTCAAAAACTAGATGGTGTTTTATGTTCAAATGATTCAACTGCTCAAGGTGTTACTAACGCATTAAAAGAAGTTGGTTATACCTCCGCAAACTTCCCAATTGTTACTGGTCAAGATTGTGATATTACAAGTGTTAAAAATATGATTGCAGGAACACAATCAATGTCAGTATTTAAAGATACAAGAACTTTAGCAACAAAAGTAGTTGGTATGGTGGATGCATTAATGAAAGGAACAACTCCAGAAATTAATGATACAAAAACATATGATAATGGTGTAAAAATAGTACCTAGTTACTTATGTACTCCTGTTTATGCATCTAATGATAATATTCAAAAATTATTAATTGATTCAGGTTATTACACAAAAGCTCAATTAGGATTATAAGAGGAATTTAGTATCAATAATAGGCAGACTTTATGTCTGCCTATTTTAAAGTGGAGGTATTATGGCACAATACATGCTAGAAATGAAAAACATCACAAAGGTTTTTCCTGGAGTTAAAGCTCTTGATGAGGTTACTCTTAAGGTTAAAGAAGGTGAAATTCATGCAATAGTAGGAGAAAATGGAGCCGGCAAATCGACATTAATGAATGTATTATCTGGAGTATATCCTTATGAAACATACACAGGAGATATTGAATTTAATGGAGGAGAGTGTAGATTCCATAGAATTAAAGATAGTGAAGCAAAAGGTATTGTTATTATTCATCAAGAATTAGCACTTGTTCCTCTTCTTTCAATTGGTGAAAATCTATTTCTTGGCAATGAAAGAGCAAAAGGTATTACTATTAATTGGGATGAAACTTTTGGTAAAGCTGATGAATATTTAAAACTTGTTGGCTTAAAGGAATCCTCTAGGACTCTTATTAAAGATATTAGTGTTGGCAAACAGCAACTTGTAGAAATTGCAAAAGCTTTAGCAAAAAGTGTTAAAGTATTAATTTTAGATGAACCAACTGCCTCATTAAATGAAAAAGATTCAAAGAATCTTTTAGATTTATTATTGCAGTTAAAAAAACAAGGAATGACTTCAATTATTATATCTCATAAATTGAATGAAATTTCTTATGTAGCTGATTCTATAACAATTATTAGAGATGGTTCCACCGTTTGTGAAATTGAGAAGAAGGGTGAGTTTAATGAAGATGTAATTATTAAAGCTATGGTTGGCCGTGAATTAACAAATCGTTTCCCTCAGAGGATCCCAAATATTGGTGAGATAATGTTTGAAGTTAAACATTGGTTTGTCCATCATCCTTTAAATCCTGAAAGATTAGTTTGTGATGATATTAATTTAGATGTTAAAAGAGGGGAAATCGTTGGTATTAGTGGATTAATGGGTGCTGGTCGTACTGAATTGGCAATGAGTATATTTGGTAAGAGTTATGGGGTTGGTATTCAGGGTGAGACTTTTATATTAGGAAAAAAAGTGAATCTTAAATCGCCACAGATTGCTATTGAACATAAAGTTGCTTACGTTACTGAAGATAGAAAAGGAAACGGATTAATTCTCCCCCAATCTGTTAGAGATAATACGACACTTGCTAAATTATCTAGAATTAGTACAGGAAAAACTCAAAGAATTGATAAAGATTTAGAAGTTCAATTAAGCCAGGAATATATTGATTCAATGGGGACCAAATGCTCTGGTCAGGAGCAACCAGTTGAGAATTTAAGTGGAGGTAATCAACAAAAAGTTCTGATTGGAAAATGGCTTTTTGCAGAACCAGATATTTTGTTCTTGGATGAACCTACTCGAGGTATTGATGTAGGTGCAAAGTATGAAATTTATAAACTTATGAATGGAATGGCTGATGAGGGTAAAGCTCTTATTATGATTTCATCTGAATTACCAGAATTACTTGGTATGTGTGATAGAATTTATGTAATGAATGAAGGCAAATTTGTTGGAGAGATAGATGGTAAAGAAGCCACTCAAGAAAAAATTATGTCAATGATGCTAAAAAGTTAAAGGAGTCAGAGTAAATGAAAAAAAAAGTACTCAGTGTTTTAAAAGATAATACAATGTTGATAGCATTAGTTGCTGTTATGGCGTTATTTCAATTATTAATTACAACTGGAGGTAATGGCTCGTTATTATCTGCTCAAAATATAACAAATTTAATTAATCAAAATGCTTATGTTATTATTTTAGCTGTTGGTATGTTACTTTGTATTTTAACAGGTGGTAATATTGATTTAGCCATAGGTTCCATTGTTTGTTTAGTAGGTGCAGCAGCTGGTATTCTTATAGTTACTTTAGGAATGAATATTTATGTTGCAATAGTAATATGTTTGTTGTTTGGTACTTTACTTGGTGCTTGGCAAGCTTATTGGATTGCTTATATAAGAATTCCTGCATTTATTGTTACTCTTTCTGGTATGCTATTATTTAGAGGGTTAGGTAATCTTCTTTTAAATGGTGTTACAATTAGCCCTTTTCCTGCTAACTATTCAAGATTATTTAGTAGTTATATTCCAACTGTTAGCGCAGGTGCTTTTGTTGTATCTCTTGTTGTTGGATTACTTGCTATTGGAATTTACTTATTTATTGAAATAAGTTCAAGAAATAAAAAAGTTAAAAAGGGATATGATTGTGAAGCCCTTTCTTCAATGATTGTAAGAATGGTTTTTATTTCTGCAGTTATACTTTGGTTTTTTAATAAATTAGGACAATATAAAGGTATACCTGTAATATTAGTTTGGGTATTAGTAATCGTATTAAGTTATAATTATTTCACTTCAAGCACCGTTCAAGGTAGACACTTTTATGCTATGGGTGGTAATGAAAAAGCAGCAATTCTATCAGGTATTAATACGAATAAGGTTTTATTTATTGCCTACACTAATATGGGGTTCTTAGCTGCAATTTCAGCTTTAGTAGTTGCCTCTAGATTTAATAGTGCTACACCTTCAGCTGGTACAGGTTTTGAACTTGATGCAATTGGTGCTTGTTTCATTGGTGGAGCTAGTGCTTATGGTGGATCTGGAACTATTGGTGGTTGTGTAATTGGTGCTATTTTAATGGGTGTATTAAACAATGGTATGTCTCTTTTAGGTATTGACGCTAACTGGCAGAAAGCTGTAAAAGGTCTTGTTCTTCTGGCTGCTGTTGTATTTGATATTATGTCAAAAAAAAGAGCTGCAAAAAAATAATATAGATTTACTAATTTAGCTAAAAATGTTAAACATTTAAATATTCTAAAAAGAGGAAAATAGGGTTTAATCTCTTGGTTTCCTCTTTTTTAAAATATAAAGAGAAAATATTATGATTACAATTAAAGAAATTGCAAAAAAAGCCAATGTTTCTAGAGGTACAGTTGATAGAGTAATCCATAATCGGAAAGGAGTTAAACCTGAGGTAGAAGCACTGGTTAAAGCAATTATCGATCAACTTGAATACAAAACAAATAGTGCTGGTAAATTATTAGCTACTAAAAAGAAACCAATTACCATTGGTTGCGTTGTTCCCAGTATTGGTAATGATTTTTTTCTTAATTTAATTTCCGGATTTAATGCTGCATATAAAAAATATAGTGATTATGGATTAACAATAAAAGTAAAAAGTATAAAAGCTTATAGAGCTGAAGAACACCTTAACGAAATAAAAAAAATGATAGCTTCTGGCATTGATGCACTCCTTGTTACTACCATTATTGATCCTTGTATTATAAGATGTTTAAACGAAAATATTGATAAAGGACTTCATGTAGCTTGTGTAAATACTGATTTACCTACTAGTAAAAGATTATTCTATGTTGGTCCTGATTACTATCTAAGTGGAAAGACTAGTGCAGGCGTTTTAACATTGATGAGTAAGTCCAAGCAAAATATATTAATTATTACAGGTTCAAGTTCTATGTATGGGCATAATGAAAGAATAAGGGGCTTTTTAGACACACTTGAAGATAAAGGTATCGACTATAATGTTGAAAAAATAATGGAAGTAGAAGATGATGAAGAAACCGCTTATATTGAAAGTTCTAATTTTCTGAAAAAACATAAAAATGAAATAACTACAATATACATTGTTGCCGGAGGTGTACATGGTACTTGTAAGGCTATAAAGGAGCTTTATCTGGATAAGATTTCTAATACTTATATAAATAGACCTTATGTATTAACTTTTGATAGATGTTTACAAACAAATGATTTCATAATTGATGGAACAATTGATGCTACAATTGGTCAACAACCATTTAGTCAAGGATATAAATCGATTTCAAAAATGTTTCATTATTTGGCATTTAATCATGAGGAGTCCTATATTAATGATGAAATTATGGATGCTAGATTAATAATTAAAGAAAATGCATTATTCTAAAAAATTAAATATATTTAATAAATATTTCAATTTTAATAAAAAACATATAAAATTGTTAATATTGGGAGTCATTTATGATAATGGTTATTGGAGAATATTACAATGTTATTAATGAAGAAGGTTCTTCATTATCAGGTATTGGCTATGAAGTATCTAAGGAAATCTCTAAAAATAAATGTTCTATTATGTTTGTAACAAGAATATCAAGGGATGATATAGGTTTACAATTATTAGATTCACTAGTTGAAAAAGAGATTATTTTTGATCCATTTCTATGCAATAGTGAACTTGTTTCTCCTAGAATTAATTCAAAAATTGATAGTAAATATAATTTAAATAATGAAAGAGAAGATTCTGTTCTTATTCCTTTTTCAGAGAGTGAATTAGTTGAAGTCTTTCAACAGCAAGATGATATTAATGTTATTCATTATAGCCTTCTTCCGACTGTTAAAAATGAAAAGTATTTAGATCTTATGGTAGCTATTGATACAATAGAGTTAAAACCTATAAAGTATTTTAACCTAGCTGATAATAATGATATATCAATTCCTTATGATAAAGGTGTCTTTGATTCCTTAACAAAATTTGCTGATATTGTTCAAGTTAATAGGGAATATATAAAACAATACAGTCAATCTTTGTCAATAGAGCAATCTCTTTATAAATTTAAAAATGATTTTAAAAAAGCCTCTATTTTATATTTTGATGATAAAACTATTCAATATTCTAGTGCTCTAAATTGTGGAAATTCTTTTACCCTTGTTAAAGAATTTAGTAGTAATAAAAAAAATATTAATACCCTGATTGCTGCAACCTTTTTATCTTATTTACATAATCATGATTACTTTGGAACTGATATGGATGCTCCAATTTTTAAAGAATCTCCTGGCTCTATAGATAAAGCCCTTGAGTCTATAAAACTAGTCCTTGAATCTGACTAGAAATCAGGTTCAACTGTAAAGGACATCCTAACTCCTGTGATTGGATGATTAAACTCTAGATATCTAGCATGTAGAAGCATTCTTTCTTCACCTTCCATTCTCTCTCCATATAATCTATCTCCTATAATTGGATGTAGCATTTCTTTGCAGTGCACCCTTAATTGATGAGTTCTTCCTGTATAAGGTTTAAGTAATATTCTCGATGCATACCCATCTTTATATTTTAAAACATTTATCCTAGTCCATTCGGTTTTAGCTGATTTACCTTTATCAAAATCAACTATTTGTGTTGGTCTATTGTCCATATCAAGTCGCAAAGGTAATTCTATAGTACCTGAAGCCACTTTAACTATTCCCCGTACTAATGCCACATATTCTTTTTTGACTAAGTGCTCTTGAAATTGGATTGAAAGATTTCTATGAGCTTCTTTAGTTCTACCTAAAACTATTATTCCAGAAGTATCCATATCTAATCTATGAGCAGCACTCATTTCAATTGAAGAGGGGTATAATGTTTTTAATCTTGATGTAACACAATCTTTTAAGGATTCATCTCTACCTGGTATTGTGGGTATTCCAGCTTCTTTATTAACAACTGTTATGGTCTCATCACTGTATAGAATATCGAGATTAAGCATAGTAGGTAATATTAATGAACACTTCTCTTTACAAGGAGCATAAAGTTTTTTATGCTCCTTGTATCTTGTAGGTAATCCATAAAATCCCTCAGAGAGACTTATCGGATGAAGTTTATTTCTAAAAGCATGACCAAACAACTTAGGAGCACAACAATCACCTGTTCCTGATGGATAGTTCTTTGTTTTTACAATCTCTTTTAAAGAGTATTCTTTATTATTAATAGTTGTAAAACTATAAGTATCAATAATTTTTTTTAAAGTAATTGTACTACTTATTTTTCTTTTTTCAGATAATTCTTCTATTTTCTTTGCATCAACAATACGGTCTAAGGCGTGTATCTCTTTAGAGAAAGCCTTAGTGATTGGATCGTAATAATTTGTTATTTTATTAAAGGATTCAATATCTAAATTGGGTTCAACAAAAGAGGGAACTATCCAATGTCCACAAAATTGACCTGAAAATGCTTTCAGAATTACTTCTTTACCTTGGTTATCCTCACAAACTAAAATACCAAACATCATTCCAATTTTATTTATTAAAGAATCAGTTGAGAAACCTGGGTATATATATTTATTTTTATCAAATTCTTCAAACAATTGAAGTATTTTTTCATCTGCTAAAGTTGATGGAAGTACTGAATTTTTGATCATTATTATTCCTTTTTTCTATTATGAAATATACAAGCAAATTAATTAAAAATAAAACCCTGTAGCAAAATAATAATAAATATATTGCATTTAGGTAACATAATTTAACCTGAATATTCCGATTTTGCTTTACTTTACAACTGCTTTGTATTTCATAACAACTACAATTCTATCAAATTGAATGTTATCCCTAATAGTTAAGGAGGACTACATGGGGTAATAAACTAATTATTTCAAGAATATTTTGCCTAATAGAATATTCAAAAAAATTAAAACAAAGGATTGTAGAATGGAAAAAACATCAAGTACAGATATAGCTGTACCAGTAATTGAAAAACCTTCAATTTTTCAAAAGATAAAAGCAAAATTATCATCAATTAACAAGATGACTGGCATAAAAACTAGCGCCAATGATAAAAAAGATATTAGTTTTTTTGATAAAAATAAATACATCTTTTTTATAGCTTTAGCAGTAATTTCAACATTTTTAATTGTAAGCACTATATATAAATCTATAGCTGCCTCTCCTATACCAAAAATCAATAGTGTAGAAGCACAAACTATTATGAGTTCATTATATTCTACTGAATGGATATATGATGAATCGGAAGAATCTCTTTCTCCTAGTTTCACTAACAAAGTATATAAGAAAATTGATTTCTCAAACAAGATTGATAGTTCTGGTAATAAATTAGCTGTTAAATTATTTGAGGAAGATAATGATTTAGGATTAGGTATGGACTTAGGTTATTTATATTACAGTAGTTTTACTAGAAATCTAACTCTAATATTGCCAGATGCACAAGAGCTTAAATTCTTATATACCAAATCAGGAGCAAACGATATTGAAAATTTGTCATTAATAAATGATAAAAATAACAGAATTTATTTCACTAAAAAAGAATATACAAAAATAGGAGAACCTAATGTTTAAAAATAAAATGTCAAAAGTTAATAATAATGAAAAAAATAGTAGTATGAATAATCAAAATACAATTATTCGAGTTGGACTCTCTTTTTATTTATTACTACTTATTGCTCTCTGTTGTTCAATTCTATTTCAAAGTTGTGATTTAGAGTCAATACATATTCCTTCAGAGGATGAGATTATAGGTAATCTTGATCTAGGTGATGATATAACAAAAACACCAGATCAAAATAATGAGAATCCGGAAATTAATACAGATGAATTTGATAATCAAGTCTTTTTAAAAATGGATACTTCAAAAATTGAATCAACTATAGATTATATAGCAGAGAGCTTCAAATTAAAACATAGTGAATGGACTATGATTGATGTTGATAATAATTTCACTCGAGATTCTTCAATTCTTAATATATATGAACAAGATGAAGTAATAAGCTCAATGAGTTTTTCTTATAATGGTAGTGAAGAGTATATTAGGGTTAATGCTAGTCCCTCACAAATATTAGTTCTTGATTCTTATTATAAAGATTTTAATATAAAAGTAGAAAACGATATTCTCTATTTATATAATGATAGTGGATCATTTAGGTTTAAAGAAATATAGAATGAAAATAAATAGGATGAGCGATATTTCCCATCCTATTTATACAAATCTTTATGATATGCTAATGATTTTTATAAAAGTTCGCCCTTAATAGCCACAGGAATTCCAGCAACCATTAAAATAACATTATTAGCAATAGTAGCTAATTCTTGATTAAAACTTCCAGATGCATCTCTAAATTCTCTATCAAAATAAGAGTCTGGAATAATTCCTAAACCAACAATATTAGATATTAATATTATATCTTTATTTGTTTCTGATATTAATTTCTCAAGTTCAGCACTTAAGGAAATGCAATCTTTTTTATCTTTAATAAGATTTCCAATCCACACTGAAATGTTATCAATTAAAATAATCTGTGCAGAATGAGGTATTGCTTTAATAATATTGGAGATATTCTCTTCTTCTTCAAAGATTGAGACACTATTTTCTTTATTAATTTCTAATAGTTTACATTCCTCTTTAATTTCTTTAGTTCTATCTTTAGAAGTTGTTATAACTGCTCTTTCTTTAGATGTATTTCCAAATCCAAGTGTATATTTTAATGCATAAGAACTCTTGCCGGATTTTGTACCACCAATTATTAAAGAAACTTTGGGTTTTCTTTTAGTTTGAATTTTTGCATCACTTGCAGAAGACATTAGAGTTTTTGAGTTCATTTTAACTTGATTATTAAATAACTTCATATGTTTAATATCTATAGTTGCCATAGATTACTCCTTTTTTTTGAGTATATCATATTACAAAAAAAGTTAAAAACAATATGAAAAAAGGAGACTTGAAAAGCTTCAAAACTCCTTATAATCTTCATCTATTAAATAAACTGGTGTACTTTTCAAATAGTACTTGACTTTCGAGCCCCAGTAATCAGTTACTTAAATCCTTTTTAATTAAGGTTGATTGTTCATAAATAGAGGTTTCAATTTTTCTAAGTAATTTAGAAAGCTCATCAATCTCTCTTGAAGATAGTGTTGGGACAATAGCTTGAGATACATAACTCATAGCTTTTGATAGTTTGTAAGCCTCACTTTCTCCCATAATTGTTAATTTAATTCTCTGTTTTCTTTTATCTTTACTATCATTGACGAACTTTAACAGCTGTTTTTCTTCAAGATTTGTGCATATTGTTTTTAGATTCTGATGAGATGTTGAAAGATACCTAGATAGCTCTCTTATACTAGGTGGAGAGGGATAATCATTCAAATATAGTAAAATATCAGCTTGTCGTTTAGTAATACTATATTCATCTTTAGTTAGCTTTTCATTGTAGAAACGATTCTCTACATCAGCTAAAACTAAACTAATTCTTTTTATTGTGCTAAGTGAATATTCTAATATGTCGCAATCTTCAGTATTTATACTCATAGACTAAATATCTAAATCAAGGCTATCGGGAAGAATAAAATCATTAAGATTTACTGTGTTTTTAGCTCTTTCATCAGCTTCTTTATCAATATCCTTAGGGCTTAGTTTCTCATTTCTTCTTATGCTTGATGTTCTTCTAAGGCTTTTTTGTAGTCTAGACTCTCCTCTATGCTGTCTTTGTATACTTTTACCGGCACCACTCATTATAGCAAGAGGTCTAAGAGAAGGAATGTTAATACATAGTATTTGTAATATACTAGTAAGAGGAACTGCTAAGAACATTCCAGGAATACCCCATATAAAGCCCCAAAGAGATAGAGATATTAGTAATATAAATGGTGATAAACCAAGTTGTATACCTTGTAATTTTGGATCAATAATATTACCAACAACCATTTGAATTGAAACCGATAATACAGCTACGTAAATTATACTAACTGCATCAGGTGTGAATTGAATAATTGCCATAATAATTGTTGCTATTGTTACCATTAAAGAACCAATACTTGGGATAAAATTTAATACAAAAGCAGCAACTCCCCAAAGAGGTGCAAAATCTAAACCTGTAACAAAAGCTGTTAGGAAGAAAAGAACACCAGTAACAGCACTTATTAAAAACTTAATGAGTAAGTATCTTGAAATTTGTTTGGTAGTTCTTGCAGTAATAGCAAGAACCAGCTTAGCTCTTTTTTTTGAAAAAGATTCAACAATTTTTGGTTCAATTGTTCTTCTTTCTGATAGTAAGAAAAATAAAAATAAAGCAATTAATAAAATATTTTTTATAATTGATGCAAACTGTGAGGATATATTTGATAAACTACTTAATGCTAAATTAAGCCAATCTATATTCAATCCTGATAAAACTGTTTTTCCTTGCTGTAGCTTTAATACATTAGATAGTTTTTCAGTTAATAATTGATCTATCATCCTGACTTTATTAGCATAGGCGGGCAGTCCTACTATTAAGGTTTGAATAATTATAAACAATAACCAACCCAAAAGAACAATGAAAGTCAAAAAAAGTATAAACCCTATCATGTTACTAAACCAAGAGGGTAAACCAAGTTTATCCATCTTATCTAGAAGGGGATAAAGAATAAGCATAATGAAAATAGAAAAGGCTATGGGTATCATAACAGTCTTTGCAACTTTCATACAAAGTAGTATTAAAAATATAGATACTACTATAGTTAACGTTTTGATAGATTTACTTGATTCAGCAAATCTATCAATTATTGGTTTAGTTCCATTTTGTTTCATAATTTTATATTAAACTAGCTATTAAAAATCTTCAATATCTGTTATTACTTTCTTATGAAAGAAAGTGATAATTTAAATAGAATTCAGATAGTTTTGGTTCAAACACAAGATGGTGCAAACATTGGAAGTGTATGTAGAGCTATGAAAACTATGGGAATCAATAAATTGGTGTTAGTTAGTGATAATACATATGATGAAAACAGAGTTAGAACCCTAGCTCTTCATGCTAGTGATATCTGGGAAAAAAGAATTGTTTATAAAACTCTTGATGAGGCTTTAGCTACTTCAATATACAGTGTTGGAGCAACTCGTCGTAGAGGAAAATTTAGAAAAAGTGATTATCTTAGTCCTGAACAGTTAAGTGAAAAAATAACTATGATGGGAGAAGGCCTTGTATCTATTGTATTTGGACGTGAGTCTAGTGGTTTAACAGATGATGAAGTTCACAGTTGTTCTCAAATAGTAACGATACCCACCAGTGATGACTTTCCTTCACTAAATTTATCACAAGCAGTACAAATTATTACTTACAATCTTTATAATAGATTAAAACCTTTTCCGGTAGAAAATACACCAGTAACAAAAGAGAGAGTTAATAAGGCTGTTGTTGATTCAATGGAGAATCTTGATTCCATTGGTTATTTTAAACAAGATCTTGAAAAACACTGGACAACTAATTTCTTAAAAGATGTTTTTGAAAGAGCTCAATTAAATGAAAGTGAAGTTAAGAGACTTGAAAAGTTGTTCTTTAAGGTTTCAAAAATAGTAATATACAAGAAATAATAATTTATCAGAATTTTATAGAGGAGACTTATGCTTTATGAATGAAGGTTATCTAAATCCCATGCCAAGAGTTGTTGCACATAGAGGTGATAGCAAACATTTTCCTGAAAATACTCTTCCTGCTTTTTTATCAGCCGTAAAAATGGGAATTGATATAGTTGAAACTGATGTTCATCTTACCTCTGATAATATCATCATAATATGGCATGATAATTCCCTTGAAAGAAATACTGATGGAAGTGGGACTATTGAAGAACATACATATCAAGAATTATTAAAATATGATGCAGGTTATTCCTTTTCACACGATGGGGGGATAACATTTCCCTTTAGAGGAAAAGGAATAAAGCTTTGTACCCTCGAAGAGGCTCTTCTTGAGTGTCCTAATCAAAGATTTAATATTGACTTAAAAACTAAACAATCTGGTATTGTTGAAGAATTTGTAAGAATAATAAGAAAACATAAGGCTGAGAGCAGAGTCTGTTGTGCTTCATTTAGATTAACTAATTTAAAAGCTATTCGGAAGATTGCTCCAGATATATTAACTAGTATAACCACAATTGAGGTTCTTTCTCTTTTGTTAAAACAAAAATTTCACATCCTTCCAAAGATTCTAGCTCATGGTAGAAAAATTATTTTTCAAGTACCTGTTGCTCAATATGGTCTTAAGATAATAACACCCTCATTTGTAAAAGAAATGCATAAAAGAAATGCTGTAATTATGGTGTGGACTATTAATGAAGAAAAAGAAATGAGAAGGTTATTTGAATTAGGTGTTGATGCTGTTATGACTGATGACCCTACAACAGTAATTAAAGTAGCAACTAGTATGAATATCAGATAGGAGTATTATATGCCTCGTGTTTTAGTAGTCTGTTTAAATCCAACTTTTCAAAGAACTATGATATTTGACTCTTATAAAGAAGGAGAGGTAAATAGAGCAAAGCAAGTTTTCTTTGAAGCCTCTGGAAAAGGTGTTAATGTATCTAGAGTATTAAGTCAAAAGGGCTCATTTAATCTATTATTGACTCATATAGGATACAATTCTACTGAGGAGATGATAAAACTCTGTGAAAAGGATAATATAAATCTTCTCTATACTGTTGCTAAAAATACTAGAAATAGAACATGTACAACGCTACTTAATAAAGATAGCATAACCGAATTAGTAGAAGAACCTGATAGTGTAGAAGAAGCAGATGTTGTTAGAATAATGAGTTTATTTAATGATAATATTGACTACTGTGATGCTTTAATAATTAGTGGTACAAAATCTCCCGGATATTATAAAGAGCTTTATCCCTATTTTGTTAAAAAAGCCAAAGAACTTAATAAATTTGTATTGCTAGATCTGAAAGGTGAAGATTTAATTAATTCAATTAAATACTCACCTGATGTAATTAAACCTAATCTTAGTGAGTTTGTGAAGACCTTTTTTAATGAAAATATTTCGGAGTGTGAATTTAGTGATAAATATAAAGTAAGGGTTATTGAGAAAATGAAAGAACTCTATGAGAAAAATGGTATTAAATGTATTATTACTGCTGCAACTAATCCTGTTTGGAGCTATAGTGATAATAATTTTAAAGAATTTGAAATAATAAAATCAATTAAAGTTGTTAACACTATTGGTTGTGGGGATACCTTTTCAGCATCTCTAACCCATAATATTATTAATAATAATAGCTTTGAAGAAAGTATTAAAGCCGCAATTCAAGATAGTGCTAAAAATGCAGAAAACATAAAACCTGGAAATATCTTATAAATTATCGGCTTTATAATTCTCTCTAAAATTTTCCGGAGTTACTTTATATTTTTCTTTAAAGCGTTTAGAGAAATAACTTGCTTCTCCAAAACCACAATCCAATGAAATCTCAATTATTTTTAATGAAGAATAAATTAAAAGTTCAGAAGCCTTTTGTAATCTATAGTTAATAACATATTGCATAGGAGTAGTTCCAATAGTATTTTTAAAGCATCTTAGGGCCTCCGATTCACTAATATTAGAAGAACTTGCTATTTGTTCCACACTAATATTTTCAACATAGTGGTTACAAATATAATTCAACATATTCTTAGATCTTTTAGAATCCCTTATTGCTTTCTGAGAAGTTATAGTTTTCTTAGATGATTTATTATTAAAAATAGTTAATATAATATTAGAAATATCATCTCTAACTTTAAATTCATAACCATTATTTTCCAAGCTACAAAGTTTATGAGCATCAATTACATAATCAATAATCTCTTTTTGCCAATCAATAGAAGCATTTAATAAAATATTATTTAAGGATTGGTCTTTAATTATTGGAGCTAAGTATTTGCTAAAATAAATACTATCACTATTACCACCTACTAAACGAGGATGAAAAACAATAGAAAATAATTCACCTGATTCTCCTTCCTTGCTATAAACAGAATGGAGTACTTCAGAATTAATAAAAATACCATCTCCTTTATTGATAATAAAAGTATTAGTGCCACTTTTAATCTTTAATTTGCCTTTAGTAATAACAATAATTTCAATCTCGCCATGCCAATGCCAAGGAACACAATCTCTTTGCAAATCGTCTTTATAGATTGCAATAGGGAAGAATGAATTTCCATGATGATTTAATTCTTGATGGTTTATTCCAATTTCAATATTGCATTTTGATATACTCATTCTACAGGTTCCTTTGGAGTTAATATTATATAAAATAGTTCTTTTATGATAGAAATATAGTATTATTGGCGTTATAATACAAGAAAAAAATATTATTTATTAAATAGGGGAACCTTATGGTCTCATTACTCTTAGCTGTAATTTATATGTCATTTATTAGTTTAGGCCTTCCAGATGGATTATTAGGTGCTGGCTGGCCTACAATTTATTCACAAATGCAAGTGCCACTTTCTTATGCTGGTATTTTACAACTTATAATTGCAGGATCAACGGTATTAACTTCTTTGCAATCAGATAGATTGACTAAAAAATATAATACAGCTCTTGTTACAATATTTAGTGTGGCAACCACGGCTATAGCTTTGTTTGGTTTTTCAATAAGTACTAAATTCTATATGTTATGTTTATTTTCAATTCCCTATGGACTTGGAGCTGGCTCAGTTGATGCCGCCTTAAATAATTATGTTTCTCTTCATTTCAAAAGTCGCCATATGAGTTGGTTACATTGTATGTGGGGCTTAGGTGCAACAACTGGACCGTTATTTATGAGTTATGCATTAACCTCAGGAGCTGGTTGGAATAAAGGATATAGGTATGTTTTTTACCTTCAAGTAGTATTAACATTTATATTAGTATTGTCATATCCTCTATGGATTAAAGGAATTAAGATAACTAGTGGTAAAGATAAAACAATAAAAGAAGCACCTTTAAAACTAAAAGAAATCCTTAAGATACCTGGTACAATAGAAGTAATGATTGTATTTTTTGTTTATTGTGCAATAGAACAAACTACAGGACTTTGGGCCTCTAGTTATCTTGTATTAAACCGAGGTATAAGTGCAGAATCTGCTGCAAGTTTTGCAGGACTCTTTTTCTTAGGAATTACAATAGGAAGAGCTATAAGTGGTTTTGTAACTTTCAAACTTAATGATAATCAGATGATTAAGAGTGGCTTTTTTATCATTGCCTTAGGAATAGTAATTATATTATTACCTTTTGCTAATATGCTTACTTTTATTGGTTTTATAACAATTGGCCTTGGGTGTGCTCCAATTTTTCCTAGCGTTATTCATTCCACCCCAACTAACTTTGGGGCAGACAAATCTCAAGCTATAATAGGGGTTCAAATGGCCAGTGCTTATTTAGGATCAGGTATAATGCCATCTTTCTTTGGTTTTATAGCTAATAATATTAGTATTTCAATAATGCCTATATATTTAATTATTTTATTAATTTTAATGGTCTCTGCTTATAAATCACTATTAAGAAAAAGAGAAATTAATTAAAAAAAGATTTTATTGTTTGGATTAATCTCTATTAGTTGACTTTTACTATAGTTGTTATTGAGTACTCTAGTTTTCTCTTTTCCAAAATATATTTGTATAATAAAGCAAAATAAGATATTCAGGTTGTCACTTATATTTATCAAATTAGCTATTATATAATAATTATATTATTCAAATTAAAATTAAAATAATAGGAAAGTAATTTGATT
>JAENWY010000160.1 GCA_016649775.1 Spirochaetaceae bacterium | reverse complement strand
TGAAAGTAACACAAGTGTAATTGAGTTACATTCACTTTGGCTATATTGCTCATTCCTTAAAAATTTCATTTTGAATGTAACATAACGAGTTGACTTGTTACGTTCAATGTATTATAAATGAGTTAATTATAATATTAAGGGGTGTAGAGTATGAAGCTAGTTCAACCGATTAGAGATAGAGAAAAACTTGAAGAAATGAAAATGGAGTTATTGAAAACAGGATATAAAAACTACTTAATGTTTGTTGTAGGAATAAACACCGGTCTTCGGATCAGTGACATATTGGAGCTTAAAGTAAATGATCTGAAAGATAAAACACATATTAAAATAATAGAGCAGAAAACAAATAAGATTAAACGGTTTTTAATAAATTCTTCCTTAAAAATAGAAATAGATAAATATATTAATACAATGTCGGATGAAGAATACTTATTCCAGAGTAGGAAAGGCGAAAATAAGCCCATTAGTAGAGTCCAAGCATATCGAATACTTAATAGTGCAGCGGAGCATATTAGGCTTCAGGAGATAGGCACTCACACTCTCAGAAAGACCTTTGGATACTGGCACTACAAACAAAATAAAGATGTTGCACTACTTCAACAAATATTTAACCATTCCTCGCCTAGTGTTACCTTAAGATATATTGGAATCAATGAGGATATAAAAGATAAGAGCATAGAGAATTTTTATTTATAAGATCAGTTATCTATATATTTAATGTTAAATTTATAGAAGGGTATATCCAACATGGATATACCCTTCTATAACGCTTTAATTTTTAAACAGGTTTACGCTTTAATATTTCAATATCAATTTGATGTCTACCTATTACGTCTTTCATCACATCAACACTTTCCATGACCTCTTTTACATCTTTAGAAACGCTTTTTACTGCTGTTTCTATTAAATCTGTTTTTTTATCAATTAATGCATCAGTGTTTTTGAATGAAAAGTCATGCTGCTCTTTATGTGCAGTTTGTACCTCTACAATTATATTTATATTTTTCCCTATAGACTCAAGCTCTATAGAGTTCTTCTTTACTTCTGTTTTTAATCCAGTTACTTCTGTCTTTATTCCAGTTATCTCGTATTCAAGCCTGGTCTGTCCTTCTAATAACTTAACTAACATATCTTTCATTTCATTATCCAATGCTATCACCTCATTTTTTAAATTATATCATATTAACTAATAATTTTATATTTAAACTTACTTTAGGTACCAGGCGAGATTTATAAAAAAATAGAAATTGAGGTACGGAACAATGATTTAACCATTCTTTTGTTTCCCATTTATTGCTAGACAAAGAAAAAAGTTTATTATATTATAAAGGTAATTACTAGGTGAAACTAAAGTGAAACTATAATTGTAAAAAGGAGAATATCAAAATGTCAAAACCTAAGAAGTTAAATTTACCAATATCTGAGCTTACTAAAATAGCACTATCAATAAATAAAAATACGATAGATAACAGAACCAGAAATAAAGAAAAAAAAATAACCACTGATACGTTTATCAGACAATTTGAGATACAAAGAAAAGACTTTTCTGAAACAATTAAAGATACCAATATTGAATACAACAAATCAACTTTTCAGTATACCTTTGATGGTCTAAACAATAGTAGTGATACTAAGATTACACCTACTGAAAAAACGCATAGGAGCAGGAGTGATACTATAGGTACACCTGCTAATAAAATTCATAACAACTATAGTGACACTAAGGTTGCCTCTACTAACAAAACAGAAAGTGAAACTATAGAAACAAATGTGTCTATAGTTGAGTTTGAGAATATGAAAAGTGGTCTCGTTGAGATGTTAGAATGGTATAGAAGGCAAAGGAAAAATGAAAATATAATTGATATTGAGATACCTAAAATAAATATTAATAGAGAGAAGTTAACAGAACAAGCAGTAACGAGAGGATTCAAAATCTATCCTGTTGTGGTTACAGAATTCAAAAAATTCTGTAACCACAACAGTCAGTATACAATGCAAGACTTGATGGCTATGGCTCTGTTAGAATACTGTGACAAATATAAATAATAACTTCTAATAAAACTTAAATATGTATATGCTTATACTTTATTTAAAGACCCTGTAATAGAGATTATGTCATTAGGCAGTGTTTTCACATGTTAATGACTACAGTGTCACTGTAGTCATTAACATAGATTTGTAAGATAAACCTATCTGTAAAATATAACTGACAACCAAAGAATTTTGACTTATTTACATTGATATAGCCACGAGTTTTATTTACCTCAAATATTAAATGTTTACTATCCTAAAACAACAACAGTTTTTCTTTTCTCTCCGTGTTGTTGTTTTAGATTGTTTTAAAGACTTTGTTTTAAGTTGTTTTACGCATACTCAAAAGGACTGATATGACTGGGATTGAGTACTTGAAAGGCAACTTATTGACGGTTAAAGGCAACTCATTGACGGTCGAAAGGCAACCGAATGACGGTTAAGTATAACCAATTGACGGTCAAAAGCAACGTATTGACGGTGTGCTTTTATTTGATGTGGATAAGTAGTAAAGATATAGATGTATCAGTATATTCAAGCTATGCAACTTCATTGTTAACGAGTTATATGCAACTTTTAAAAAATATGTTATAGTAGTTGGGGGGGGAATGGTAAATGATAGCAAACTTAGCAAAAGTAAATAATAATTGGGTATACCAAAGTAATAAATTAATTGAGGCGTCACATTCATATTCAGTATTGGAGCAGAAGTTAATTAGAATGTTAGCAAGTATGATAAAAAAGGATGATGTTGATTTTAAAGAATACCAATTTAAAGCAATTGATTTAAGTAATATATTAGGTACTCCACATAAAAATATTTATAGAGATATAGATAAAATTACAGATAAATTAATGGCAAGAGTTATAAAAAGAAAAAATGATACAGATGAAAAGTTTAAAAAATTTCATTTGATAAAAAAAGTTGAATTTGAAAATGGAATATTGACCATGAAGATTGATGAAGAAGTGAAGGAATTTTACTTAGAACTTAAACAATATACTAAATATCAACTTAAAAATATAATGCAGTTTAAAAATTCATATTCATTTCGAGTATATGAATTATTAAAACAGTATGAAGGTATTAAATCCAGAGAATTAACTATAGAAGATTTAAGAACTACATTAGACATAAAAGGAAAACAATATCCCAAATATTCAAATTTAAAGCAGAAGGTAATTAATATTGCTCAAAAGGAGATAAACTCAAATACTGATATATCCTTTGAATTTGAAGAAATCAAGACAGGTCGAAAAGTTACTAGTATTAGATTCTACATAAAGACTAATAAAACCGATATAAAGGCTAATGACGAAGTTTGTGTCACTATAGAGGGCAAATCTACCAACGAAGGAGAAAAATGCCGTACAAGCCTTATAAATGAGGTTAAAGCCATATTCAAAGAGGACATAGAAGCGTTAGAAGCTAAATATATATTAGATACTGCCAAAGGAGATATTAATATCATTAAAGAAAAATACGCTCAAGCTGAAAATGTGGTTAAGATTGATAATATAGTGGGATGGATGCTTAAAGCTCTCAAAGAGGATTATAAAACTGCGAAAAGGAAGGTCAAGGTTGGTAGTTTTAATGATTATGAGCAAAGAGCCTATGATTTTGATGATTTAGAGAAAAAATTATTAGATTGGGACAATAACGAAACAGATGAAGTTACAGGGAATGAATATCAACAATTGTCAATACGAGATGGAAAATAAAAGGGTACCTGCACATATTTATGTACAGGTACCCTTTTATTAATTCACATACCTTAGTTAACAAATGTCTTTAAAATAATCTTTTCGAGACATTTGTTATATTTACGGTTACACCAATAACGAAACCAAATGAAAGAACTAAATAATAAAATTTTATAACAGTTAATTTATAGGTGTTTTAATTATTGTAATTTGCTTTATTTTGAGTAATGGAAGAAAATCATTTTGGCTTAATTATAGGTTGAAAAAGGAAAAGGCAGGATAAGGGGGATGCTCCCCGAGCTACAGATTACAGGCAAAGCCTGTAATATTAATGGTTAGAGTAGGGAGGCGGTATTGTGTTTATGTATAGTTCAGAGCAGATATTGGTATATATTTAAGAAAAAACA
Source organism: Spirochaetaceae bacterium (assembly GCA_016649775.1). GTDB lineage: Bacteria > Spirochaetota > Spirochaetia > Sphaerochaetales > Sphaerochaetaceae > Pleomorphochaeta. The sequence goes on along the minus strand of JAENWY010000160.1, from coordinate 938 downwards.
TACTCTTAAGATAGTAATAGAGCCATTATTAGTGAAGGCGGATTATTCAAATCCACCATAATTAATCCTCCTAAAGACCTTTTTTATTTTTTTACTGCTGCATTGTCTTTTTTTAGTTTTGGAATAGTTCTCACGTTTTCCAATTCTTCAAGTAATGATTTATATTTGTTTTGATATTCTTGTATATCTGTATAATGTTTTAATTGCTCTTGGGTTAACTGCTCCTGTTGCGATTTTTGTAATTCTATCAATGCCTTATCCATTTTTATATCTGCTTTGTCTTTTAACTGTTCAAGGTCTGAAAGGTGTTTATCTTTCAACTGATCTTGCGCCTTTGTCAATTCATTAATAGACTTCTCATGGACTTCTTTTAGATTCTCAATATCTTTAGTTAAGTTATTAATAGTAAAATTTTTATTTTTATTATCATCACTTAATGAATTATTCCTGACCTTCTTATCTTCAAGTAACTTCTTATACTCTAATACCTCAACTTTAAATTGTTTATATTCTTCAAGTATTCCTGTGAGAGTATCATTCTTACCTTGATATTCCTTAATAATAGTTAGCTTATCCTGTAGACTTTCTTGTAGTTGAGAATATTGTTCTTTTAGAGTTGTGTTATCTGTGTAGCTACTCTTTAACTCTGTCTGTCTAGCTGAATTTAGTACCTTTATTGCTTCAAGTTCTTCTTCTAAATTGTTAACTTTCTCTTTATATATTTGCAAATTCTTTTGGCTATTATCTTCAAGATCTCCCTTTTGGCTCTCTAATTTATCAATAATATTTATAAATGACTGGTGTATTTTGTTTGTGTATCCCTCTAAAACATCAATGTCACCTACTAAGTTAATATTTTTAACTTTTCCCTTATTTAGTTCATATAAATTCAACAAGGTATTAAGAAAATCTTTATTGTTTTTGCCTTCCTCACCCAC
>JAENWY010000051.1 GCA_016649775.1 Spirochaetaceae bacterium | reverse complement strand
TTTAAATAATTGGTATTTAATTCATGTATCATTATTTGGAATAATAGAAATTCAAGAAATTTGTTTTTGTCACTCATGTATTTATATATAAACCAAATGTTAAGTTCGTTGTATTATAATGTAGGTATAGTAATACACTTACTGAATTGAAAGTGCAGACGAAAAATAGATATATTCCATTTTTCGTTGACAGTATTTGTGGCTAAGGTTAAATATAATCAAAACTGTGCGAAATTATAAGCAAAATAAGTAGATAGAAATGTATCTATTCCAATACTATTTATATAAGAAACTTCCGATATATTTACCTATCCCTCCGTGTCTAAAGACTTATTTGATAGTTGTAGTTCTAAACTGAGATAGTCTTTTTTGAAGTTGCTCAAAGTGAAAACTTTAACCTTGGGAAACATAAATCTGTTGTTTCATTATTTATAGATTCTTTTGAGTAATATTTAACAATTTTTAATTAAGTGTTTTTCTTGAATTCTATAGATTTTAAAATTATTAGCTATGAACAACTATTTGAGATTGTTCTATAATAATTTTAATATTTAATTTTTTACAACTAATAAGTGATTAAAATTGATATTAGTTAAGTAATAAAATAATTTACTTTTGGTAAATAAAATCAATGTTCACAACTTAAGCTCATTACGCGTGTTTCTGAGGATAGATATACTACATTAAAGCAATGAATAATTGGTTATTACATAAAAGACTTACCAGTTATTCCTTAAGTTGTGAGCATTGAAATAAAATTATAAAATATATTTAAATTAAAACATATTAATGCATATATTATGCAAAAAAATATTTATTCCATTGTCTTTTTTAGTATAAAATGTTATTTTTTTTATAATTAAAAATTTTCAGGAGGCACTTAATGAGTTCTTATAAAATAGCAACAAAATGCATTCAAAGTGGTTATAAACCCAAAAATGGAGAACCTCGCATTCTACCAATATGTCAAAGTACAACATTTAAGTACGATAGTAGTGAAGATTTAGCTCAGTTATTTGATTTAACAAAAGCTGGTCATATGTATACAAGAATTTCAAATCCAACAGTTTCTGCAGTAGAAGAAAAAATAACAGATCTTGAAGGTGGCGTTGGTGCTATGTGTACAAGTTCAGGACAAGCAGCATCTTTTATTTCAGTACTAAATATTTGTAAAGCCGGCGATAATATTGTGGCTTTAATAAATATATATGGAGGCACTGTAAATTTATTTGCAGTGACACTTAAACAGATGGGAATTGAAACTCGTTTCATTTCATCTCAAATGAGTGAAGAAGAAATTCATTCTAATTTTGATGATAGGACAAGACTTGTTTTTGGTGAAACTCTTGCTAACCCTTCTCTAGATATTTTAGATTTTGAGAAGTTTGTCGCAATTGCACATTCACACAAAGTACCTATAATTGTTGATAATAGTTTTGCTACTCCAATATTATGCAGACCCTTTGAATATGGCGTTGATATTGTAACTCATTCCACTAGTAAATACATGGATGGTCATGCTTCTGTAGTTGGTGGTGTTATTGTTGATTCTGGTAACTTTGATTGGACGATAGATGGTAAATATCCTGAATTAACCACTCCTGATGATTCATATCATGGTTTAATTTATACTGAAGCTTTTGGTAAAGCAGCTTATATAACTAAAGCTAGAACTCAGTTAATGAGAGATCTAGGTTCTACTCCACAACCTATGAGCGCTTTCTTACTAAATCTTGGACTCGAAACACTTCATTTAAGAATTGTTAGACATAGTGAAAATGCACTAAAAGTTGCACAGTTTTTAGAGAATCAAGATTGTATTGAATCTGTTAACTATCCTGGTTTAGAAAGTTCTATTTATCATTCTCTTGCTCAAAAATATTTAAAAGATGGTATGAGTAGTGGCGTTGTATCCTTTGTAATTAAGGGTGGACGTGAGAGAGCAACTAAATTTATGGATTCTCTTGAATTAGCGGCTCTGGTAGTTCATGTAGCAGATGCTAGAACATCAGTATTACATCCAGCTTCAACAACTCATCGTCAGTTGAGTGATAAGCAATTAGAAGCAGCTGGAATTTCTCCAGGTTTTGTAAGACTTAGTGTTGGCATTGAAGATAGTGATGATATAATTAATGATTTATCTCAAGCACTAAAAAAGAGTAGTAAATAATGCCAATAAAAATACCATCTGATTTACCAGCCAAAGCAGTATTAGAAAAAGAAAATATTTTCATAATGGAAGAAGGAAGAGCTTATGCTCAAGATATTCGTCCTTTGAAAATAGCATTGGTAAATCTAATGCCAACTAAAATTAATACTGAAACTCAGTTTTCCAGATTACTCGGTAATACTCCTTTGCAAGTTGAACTTGATTTGATTCAAATGAGTAGTTATGAGAGTAAAAATACTAGCGCTGAACATATGCTTTCATTTTATAAAAGCTTTGAAGAAATTAAGCATAATTTTTATGACGGAATGGTTATCACAGGAGCTCCTGTAGAACAATTAGATTTTGATAAAGTTGAATATTGGGAAGAGCTGTGTAAATTAATGAGTTGGTCTAAAAAAAATGTGCATTCAACTATGCATATTTGTTGGGGTGCTCAAGCTGGTTTGTATTATCATTATGGTATTGAAAAAAAATTACTTGATAAAAAATTATTTGGAATTTATCCCCAAAATGTAGTAAATGAAACATCAATGCTTCTTAGAGGATTTGATCCAATATTCAATGCTCCGCAATCAAGGCATACCACTTTTTTAAAAAGTGATATTGATAAAATTGAGAAATTAAATATTTTAGCTAAAAGTGATGATTCAGGTATTTATATTGTAAAAACAAAAGGTGGCCGTCAAATATTTGTTACAGGACACAGTGAATATGATAGAGATACTTTAAAAAAGGAATACTTAAGAGATAAAGGTCTTGGATTAGATATTGATGTTCCTAAAAATTATTTTCCTTGTGATGATGATACTAAAGACCCTCTTTTAACTTGGAGAGGTCATGCAAATTTACTATTTTCAAATTGGTTAAATTATTTTGTTTATCAAACAACTCCTTTTAGTCTTGATACAATTGGAGAAGAGGAAGAAAACTAAAAACTAGTATTCTTCATTTTCTTATAATTAATTTAAAAATTCTTTTAAAATAGGACAATTTGAAAATTTTTCTATAAGAATATCAGTAGCCTCTGTATAAGATTCTTCTTTATATGGAGGTATTACTGTAATCGAGAATAGAGCCCAAGTTCCGCCTTTTACTAATTTTGTACCTTGCCATATATTTTTCTCTACTATTGAGGATATACTAGCATCAATTCTATTATTTGATAGATTTTTGATATTATAATCTCCTTTCTCATTAATCAATAATTGCTCAGAGAGATCACCATCTACACAAGTCCATATTTCCGTAGAACTTAATTTATGAAGGTGAGAGAAGCTTTCAGCGCTAATTAAATAATATATCTGACTAAATTCTTTTGATATGTTTATTTCTTTATCTACTATAAAATAACCACCCTCTCCTTCAAGAGGTTCAAGGTGTAACCTTCTAATTAAATCATCTAAGTTTTCTTGATTCATCTAGTTCCATCTTTCTACTATTGTAGAAACAAGAGCAGTAAATTTTAGTTTTACACTCTCGCCTGTTTTAATTACTTCTTCAGTTGTTAAAGGTTGCTCTAGTATTCCAGCCGCCATATTTGTAATACAACTTATTCCTAGAACTTTTATGCCCATATGGACTGCCGCAATGGCCTCCGGTACAGTAGACATCCCAACTGCATCACCACCAACTAATCTTGCCATTCTAATTTCTGCTGGTGTTTCAAAAGAAGGACCTGTCAAATAGTGGTATACCCCTTCTTTTAGATCTAAATTTTGTTCTTTAGCAATTTTTTTTGTTAAATCAATTAATTCTCTATCATATGTATAACTCATATCAAAGAATCGTGGACCTAAGAAAGATGGATTAATACCCCTTAGAGGATTTTCTGAAGTTAATTTAATATGATCTGTTATTAACATTAAATCTCCCACATTAAAATTAGTATTAATACCACCTGCTGCATTTGTTATAAGCAGATTGTTTATATTTAGAAATTTCAATACTTGTATTGGAAAAACAATGGTTGCCATATCATAACCTTCATAGAAATGAAATCTTCCTTGAAAACAAAGTACTTTTTTATTAGATAAAGTACCTATTACAAGTCTTCCTACATGGCCAGGAGCCGTTGAAAGAGGAAAGTTTGGTATATCTTTATATGGTATAAAAATTGCATTTTCAATTTTATCTGCTAGATTTCCAAGCCCACTACCTAAAATAATTGCAATATGAATTTCAGACTCACCTATTATATTTTTTATGTAAGCAGCACTTTCTTGTAATTTTTGTTTTAAATAAGTCATTTAAGTTCCTTTAAAGTTGACATTAACATTAAATTTAAGTATTTGCAATATTTTAATTACTAGTACAAAAAAATAGTTAATAAAACAAATTAAGTATGAAATTAAATGTTTATGTATTAGTATTTTTGTATTATAATAGTAAAATAAAGTTTAAGGAGTAAATTGATGAACAAATGTATAAATAGATGTAATGAGTTACATATTGAAAAGGCAATAAGCAATTTAAAAAAGAATAATATGGATGCTTATTTTGTAGATAAAATAGAAGAAATATTACCTTTGGTTAAAAATTTTTTAAAGGAAAATGAGGTAATTGGTTTTGGAGGAAGTGAAACTCTTAAACAAATAGGTTTCTTTGATTTCATTAAAAAAGGACCATATGTGTTATTAGATCGTGATAAAGAGGGATTAACTAAAGATGAAAGAAATGAAATTAATAGACAAGCCCTTTTAAGTGATACATATTTTGCAAGTGCTAATGCAATAACTGAACATGGTGAATTATATGAAGTTGATGGCAATGGTAATAGAATTGCAGCTATAACTTTTGGTCCAAAGCAAGTAATTATCATAGCTGGGAAAAATAAAGTAGTTGCAAATTTAAGAGATGCAATTGTGAGAGTTAAGAATGTTGCTGCACCTGCAAATACCATGAGATTAAAAATTGGTACTTATTGTAACAATAGTGGAATTTGTGTAAATGGTGGAAAATGTGACGATTTACACTTAATGAGTGCTAATGCAGATTCTTGTCCAAATAGTATTTGTAGTTTTTCTAATATCATTGGCCATCAAACAAATATAAACCGTATTAAAGTAATTATAGTGAATGAAGCTTTAGGTTTTTAACCTAAAGCTACATCCATCGACATCATTACTACAAAACCAATAGCTAAAGCCACTGTTGCAGTGTCTGTATGAGCTCCTATTTGTGCTTGAGGAACTAAATCTTCTACAACAACATAAATCATAGCTCCTGCAGCAAATGCAAGTAGATAAGGTAGTATAGAAAGTATTAATGAAGATATTAATATTGTGATTACTGCAGCCACTGGTTCTACAGCTCCTGAAAGTGTACCCATAAGAAAAGATTTATTCTTTGACTCTCCAGCTATGTGTAGAGGCATTGAAATAATTGCACCTTCAGGGAAGTTTTGAATTGCAATTCCCATTGCTAATACAAAAGCTCCTGACATTGTAATTAAACTGCTATTGTTTAATACACCTGCAAAGACAATACCAACTGCCATTCCTTCAGGAATATTATGCATTGTTACAGCAAGCATTAACATAGTTGTGTTTTTTAAATGACTTGGTGGTCCTTCTGGTGAAATAGATCCCTCATGTAAGTGTGGAATCAAATGATCTAATGATAATAAAAATAATATACCTAGCAAAAATCCTATAGAACAAACTATCCATCCACTTCTATTTGTTTGTTCTGCCATTTCAATTGCTGGAATTATAAGTGACCAAACTGAAGCAGCCATCATAACACCAGAGGCAAATCCAAGTAAAATCTTTTCTATCTTGGCATTAATTTTGCCTCTAACCAAATAGACCATAAATGAACCCAAAGTAGTTCCTATAAAAGGAATTAATAAGCCCCCTCCAACATCTTTTAACACTTAGCCCCCAATCCTTTTAACAATTTTAAAACAAATGTAATTTGTATTCTATATGATAATTAAAATAACCTATTAAAAATAGGGTATTATTTTCCAGAAATATAGCTGTCATTTGCAATATGAGCAAGTTCATTATCTGATATCACTAAATTATAATAACTTATAAATATGAAGTGACCCATCCATTCTACTTTTTTAGTTTGACGAGTATATTTTCTTCCATTTCTTGTGAAACTATAATAAATATCATTTACTTCGGGTTCTAATAAATTGCATTTTATACAAGGTTCTGATAAACCATAAATTAATGAATAGCATGGTTTTTTCTCACAATAAATATCTTTTTCTGGAATTTTGAATATGTGGCAAAAGCTTTTGTTTACAAAAAGAACTTTGTAATCAAGTGAATCAGTAACTAATATTCCAGAATCCGAATTTAATAACACCTTATCAAGTAAATCATAGTGATTAACTATTTTATCTTCTTCTTTGATTTTACTGTATGTTCTATTTGAAATGTAATTTTTATCATAAATATTAAATTGATTTTTACCCTGAGCTTTTGCTTTATAAAGTGCTAAGTCAGAATAACTTGTTAATTCTTCAAGATTATTGGAGTGGTCTGGTGCTATAGATATACCAATACTACAAGAGATTTCAAAATAAGGTTGATCAGATATTGGAATATTAATTGTTTGAATAGAGCTACAAATTGACGTCCCTAATTCATTTATAGATTCCTCATTTACTAAATTAGGAACAAGAGCTATAAACTCATCTCCACCATATCTACAAACTATAGATTCACTGTTTAAAGTTTTAGTTAATATGTTTGCTACTTCAATAAGAACTCTATCTCCAACTTGATGGCCAAAAATGTCATTAACATTTTTAAAATTATCAATATCAACAAAGAAAAAAGCTAATTTGGAAATTGTATTATCTGAATGACTTAATAAATTAGAAGCTAGGGTATTAAAGGCCTTTCTATTATATAGGTCTGTTAAAGCATCTCTTTGAGATGCTTTAACAACTTGAATTTCATTTTCTTTTTCATCGGTAATATCACGAGAAACAATTATTGCATGTATATCACCATTTTTTTCTATAAAATTTACTTTAATAGAGGTCCATTGGAATTTATTAATACTTAAAAAATTAATAAATCTTATTTCAACTACAAATGGCCTTAAATCTTTGGTAGTTAAAGCAGATGTAATATGATTGATGAAAGTATGAGCTTTTGCTTTATCAACTAAAGGAACATTAGATCCAAAGGTTAATATAAAAGTTTCGAAAGTAAGGTTCTCCATTATTTGAGGAATATTTGAGAATAATCGCTCAATAATTCTTTTGTCTAAATTAATATCAAGGATATAGTTAAATTCTTTTATAGCTATATCTAAAACATCATTATCATAAATATTCACTTAAAAGTTCCTATCAGATTCAGTTTCAATTATCTTATCATATTTTTAGCTTATCAACAACTTAAAACAACACTAGAGAGTCTTTTTACTTTTTAAGAATATGTATTTTTATACGAATATACAATATAAAATGCGATATTTATTACTTTATTTATTACTTTATTTACTAATTAAATTTGATTGAATTAATATGGAAATAAAATTTTTATAAATAGTAGAAATATTGTTTGATTAAAATTTTTGAACATACTCTTGCAATAAATTATAAATGGACTTATAGTAATATTATAAGACAAAAGAGGACAATTTAAGACAATATGGAATTATATGATGAAATAATGACTCTGCCTGAAGTAGCAGATTATTTGAAAATAGCAACCAAAACAGTAACAAGAATGATTAAAAGAAAAGAAATACCTTGTATTAAACTTTCAGGACAATGGAGATTTAAAAAAAGTTCTATTGATTCTTGGTTAAATAGCAAAATGCAAATGGATGAAGAGGGAACTCTTATATCATTATTAGGATCTACTGAATCTGAGATTATTCCATTGTCAAGATTAATACATAGTTCAATGATTATATCAGATATTAAGAGAGGTTCAGTTAAAGATATCATTCATCAGTTAACAAAGCCTTTGAGAGAGATGCATATATTAGACGATACGACTAATTTAGAATCAAATCTATTGAAAAGAGAGCAAATGATGTCAACTTCAATTAGTGATAAAGTTGCATTTCCACATTTAAGAAATAGTGTTGACATTCCTGCAGGCCTACCTCCAATTATATTGGGAGTATGTAAAGAAGGTACAAAGTATAATGAAAAGAATGGCAATCTAACGCACATCTTTTTCTTAATACTAGCAAATAATGATATTGCCCATTTGAGATTACTCTCAAAATTAGCAACATTCAGTAATAAAGATCAAACAGTTTCTTCTTTAATAGAAGCTAAAGATAATAACGAAATAACTAAAATTTTTATGGAGGATGAATATGAGAACATGGCAAAGCTTAAATAGTAATTGCATCGTAATTAACTCAGTATCCAAAAACAAGAAAGAAGTAATAGCAGAAATTGCACATATTGCTTCTAAATCACCTTTACTTAGTAATCAATCTGAAGAGAAGATTAATGAAAAGTTACAATTAAGAGAAAAAATCTCTTCTACAGGATTATCAAAAGGAATTGCTTTTTCTCACTGTGGTTTTACAGATATGGAAGATTTTGTTGTTGGTATAATTAAAACATCTACTCCAATTGATTTCGATGCAATTGATAATCAAAAATCTCAATTATTTATATTTATTATTGGACCTGATTCAAAGAGAAATAAGCATATACAAATTTTATCTACAATAGCTAAGGCTGTTTCAGTTCAAGCTACAGTTAATTTATTAATGAAATCAGATAGCCCTGAAATGATGATGGATGTATTTGAATCAAAAATAGTTCTTAATGAAAACAATAAAGATACTAAAGAAAAATCAAAATTAACTTTAATAATTCAAAAAGAAGAATATTTTGATGATCTTCTACAAATATTTAGTGGAGAAGTTGTTGGCTCACTTGTTGTATATGAAACAGAAAGTGCCTCTCGTTATTTACATAGATTACCACTATTTGCATCTTTTTGGGGTGGCTTAGAAGATTCTTTTTGCAGAGTTATTACCATTGTAATTGATAAAGTTGCAGTTAATAGTGCAATTCGAAAAGTAAAAGAAATAGTACCGAATATTGAAGAGGAATCTGGTGTCTTTTTAACAGTCACAGATATTAACTACGCAATTGGATCAATTGATTTCTAAGAGGAATATAATATGAATTCTACAATGTCTATTCTATTATTATTAGGAATAGTAATTATCGTTGCCTTTTTTGGTGGTAAAATAATAAAATTAATAAAATTACCCTCAATTATTGGTTATATGATCATCGGTGTTATACTTGGTCCGTCACTGGTAAATTTAATAAATGTTGATATTCAAAATCAATTAACATTTTTAACTGATATTGCTTTAGGTTTTGTTGCCCTTAGTATTGGTTTAGAATTAAATATGAAAACATTACAAAAATTAGGTTCTGGAATTGTAACAATTATCTTCTTTGAATCTTTTGCAGCTTTTATTTTAGTTACTATAGCGGTTTATCTATTAACAAAAGATCTCCCATTATCGCTTGTATTAGGAGCTGTAGCTCCAGCTTCAGCTCCAGCAGGTACTGTAGCAATTATTCAAGAATTTAAAGCAAAAGGTACTTTAACAAATGCCTTATATGCAGTTGTTGGATTTGATGATGGTCTTGGTATTATAATATTTGGTTTTGCATCAGCAATTGCACAGAATATGTTAAAGAGTGATCTTGGGCAAGCTAAAATCAGTACAACACAATTATTGTTAGCGCCTCTTGGAGAAATAGGATTAGCCATCTTTGTTGGGCTTGGAATGGGTATCTTATTATTAATTGTTATAAGATTATTCAAAACAAGTACTGAAAAATTAATCTTGATGTTCGGTTTTGTATTTGCTACAATTGGTATTTCAAATATGTTTGGTTTAAGTTTAATTTTAACTAACATGATTATGGGTATCTTAATTGTTAATAGATTAAGTAGCAAAGTTATAAGTGATATGAAAAATCAATTAGAAAGTTTCATGCCTCTTATATTTGTATTATTTTTTACCTTAGCCGGAGCCAATTTACAAGTTTCCGCTTTACCTACTCTAGGTGCTATTGGTGCTTGTTATATTATCTTTAGAACTGTTGGATTAATGGGTGGTGCAAGAATAGGTGCAACTCTAGGTCACATGGAAGATAAGATTATAAAATATCTTGGCTTTGGTATTCTCTCCCAAGCCGGTGTTGCAATTGGTTTATCTCTTATTGTAAAAAAAGAATTTGAACCTTTAGGTGATCATGGTATGTTTATTGGAACAACTGTAATAACAATGATTACAGCAACTTCAATCTTCTTTGGTTTCTTAGGACCTACATTAACTAGAATAGGTCTAACTAAAGCTGGAGAAATTCAACCAACTCACAAAGGTTAATATAGTGTATTAAAGTTATTTATAACTATAAATAATATAATCGGCCAAGTATCTTTATTGATTCTTGGTTTTTTTTAATTCAAAATGATACTTTTCATTCTTATAACTACAATAAAATAGGCTCAATCACTTTTCTTGTGTCCACATTATAGGGACCAGTTTACATTATTATTTTTGATTTGGACAACATTATTTGATTTGGACAACATTATTTGATTTGGACAGTATTGTTTTAATTGGACTTGATTATTTTCTTTTGGACAATAAAATTTTGAACTTGGACAACATTATTTTGAATCTGGACTAAATTATTTTAATAAGCATACAAATCGATCTTTTGCTATCAGATCAAATTAATGTTTTAATTCGTTTCCAGTTAAAAATCAATATTCACAACTTAAACTCATTACGCGTGTTTCTGAGGATAGATATCCTTCATTAAAGCAATGAATAATTGGTTATTACACAAAAGACTTAACAGTTATTCCTTAAGTTGTGAGCATTGTTTAAGAATTGTAAAAGATGTGGCAGCAAAAATTTCTAAAATTCTG
>JAENWY010000310.1 GCA_016649775.1 Spirochaetaceae bacterium | reverse complement strand
TTATGAATTAGGTGCCTCTTATTTTATTTACCAAATTTCAGAAAATTTAAAAGATAAACTAGTTGAAAGATATAAGAAATCAGGACTTCTTATTTATACAATTTCTTTTCTTTTACTAAAAGATAAAATTAGATTATATAATGTCTCTGACTATTACAGAGTATCTTATATTAAAATATTAGAAGGTAGAATATCCTTTTCACTAGAAAAAATTCAAGAAGCTATTAGAACCTTATTAGAAGACTCTTTCTTTTTCACATCATTCGCACATATTCCTTTTGAAGATTTTATTAAACAACCATCTTTTTCTGAAAATATTGAAGAAGATAAAAGATTCTTAGAAATCAATGATAATAATTATCCTCTTGCCCTTTATTATATAACTTATCTTATTTCCGTTGAAATTAAAAAATATTTAGCAGATAAAGAAATTAATTTGAATTACGTTGACGTTATTGATTTATTAAAAACATTTCATGTAGTTAGAGATAACAGGAAATATATCAAAACTAAAACTATTAAAAATGTTGATAAATTAATAGATCAATTAGATATTAAATTTACATTATAAAAGCAATGCTCACAACTTAAGGAATAACTGGTAAGTCTTTTATGTAATAACCAATTATTCATTGCTTTAATGTAGAATATCTATCCTCAGAAACACACGTAATGAGCTTAAGTTGTGAACATATATGAGCCAGTGTACACCAACTCTTTTCTTTTAACTTTTTTAGATTTAATGCTAAAAAATAAATATTGCTAATAAGTAAATTCTTATAAGAAATTTTACACTATTAGCTCTATTTTATATTATTTCTGGAGAGCATTTTGGCCTTCGACAATAGCAATACCGGCACTAGCCCCAATTCTTGTTGCACCATTTTTAATCATGCCAAGGGCTTCTTCATAAGTATGAATACCACCACTAGCTTTTACTCCAATTTCAGGACCAACTGTTTTTCGCATTAATGCAATATCTTCTTCTGTTGCACCTCCGGTAGAAAAACCAGTAGAAGTTTTAACATAATCAGCACCAGCTTTAACAGCTAAGGAACAAGCTCTAACTTTTTCATCATGTGTAAGTAAACAAGTTTCAATAATTACTTTTAATAATTTATCATTACTAGCTTCTCTTACAGATTGAATATCTTTAAGAACTTTATCATCTTTGCCTTCTTTTAGCCAACCAATATTTATTACCATATCTACTTCATCAGCACCATCTTCAATAGCTATTAATGCTTCATAAGCTTTTGCTTTTGTACTCATAGCACCTAGTGGAAAACCTACTACAGTACATACAGAAACATCAGAATCTTTTAACAAATTTGCGCATTCTTTTACATGACAACTGTTAATACAAACAGAAGCAAAGTGATATTCTTTAGCTTCACGGCAAATCTTTTCTATTTTATCGCTTGTTGCATTTGCAGCAAGAACGGTATGGTCAATATAAGATGCAATATTCATTATTTTATTTGTTAAGATCATTCTTAACTCCCCTTATAATTGTAAACTCTTTACACTTTGATATTACTATATTTATTATTACATGGCAACGATAAATTATTTTAATTGAATATTAAAATAATAGAGAGAGAATCACTAATATTATAGTTAATAAATTTTTTAAATTTATTTTTTCATTGACCTAAACACAATAGCATTATAATCTATGACCTATGTTAAAATTAATCGCAGATAATTATTTATGGTTCTTGATATTTATATTAATCTTGAACATGACTCAAAGGAAATATGCACATACTCACAAAAAGAGACTTGCTACAATTTACCTCGCTACGCTACTTATGATATTCAATATAATTATAGTTGTCATACTTACAAATGATTTAAATCATTACTTAGCTTGGCCAGCATTTATACTTGTAGTATTTGCAGGATACATATTAAGAGAGAGAGCTTGGCCTTTTAAAAAACATTGTTCTGAATGTGGTAAGAAATTAGATTTTGACCATGTTTTAGGCTTTGATGATAATCTTTGCAAAGAGTGTATGGATATAAGATATCCTGAAGAAGCAGCAAAGAAACAAGAAGAAGAAGAAGCTAAAAAAGTAGAAGCAATAGATAAAAGTGAACCGTTTGTCTGCCCTGATACAGTTGAAGAGATTAACTGGGATGAATGGGAACCTGAAGAACACTGTGTTCTAACTTATATTGTTAAAGATGATAAAGTATTATTAATTGACAAGAAACAAGGCATGGGCACAGGACTTGTAAATGGACCAGGTGGTCATATTGAACTTGAAGAGACTTCTATTGAAGCAGCTTATAGAGAGTTCACAGAAGAAACAGGTTT
>JAENWY010000246.1 GCA_016649775.1 Spirochaetaceae bacterium | reverse complement strand
TTGGTATATCTTGAATAAAACTATTAAGTAAAGAATCCATTGGACCTAATCAATAAAGCATGTAATAATTTGAAATATTTTTTAAATGCTCACAAAGGTTTCAATAGAAATGATTTACAAGGTTTATTAGATTTATATGTTTATATACATAACACACCAATGGATTATTTAATCAAGATAGATTTGCTAGTTGACTATGCAATAAAGAACAAAGCTTTTTTACGTTTTAGGTCCTAATCGTTAATTAGAGCCTAAAATTGGTGATTCTACCAACCGTATGCTGATAGGTGTTTTATTTTTATAAGTCTTTGAAGTTAAAATTATTAATATAATTAATAAAAGCTTCAATAGAAAGAGGTTTGCTGTAATAATAACCTTGAATAAATTGACATCCTATGTCCTTTAAATAGCGAACTTGATCTTCTGTTTCTGCACCTTCAGTCAAAACTTCTTTCCTTAACGTTTTACTCATTTTTACAAGAAATTCTACGAGTTCACCACTATCACCATCAGGAAAATCTTTAATAAAACCACGATCAATTTTAATTTTATCAACTGGAATTCTATTTAAATAAGAAAGAGAAGAATATCCTGTTCCAAAATCATCAATTGCAATTGTAATACCCCTACTACTAATATCATCTAAAATAGGTTTAGTTCTATTTAATTGATCTAAAAAAGAATTTTCAGTAATTTCAATTTCTATATTTTTATAGCTCAAACCATTAGCCTCAATCGACATATATAAATGTTTTAAGAATTCTTCATCTTCGAATTGAAGTGCTGATACATTAATAGCGCATTTTAAAGGATAATCATTTATTTTTATCCTTGAGAATATATATTTTAAATCAGAACAGACTTTCTCAATAATCCATTTACCTAAATTAATCATCATTTGATTTTTCTCGGCAATTGGAATAAATTCTGCTGGAGATATTGAACCAATTTCTTTATTGGTCCATCTAATAAGAGCTTCCATTCCAACAACTTTCCCTTCTTGAATATCAACCTGTGGTTGATAGTTCATAAAGAATTCATTATTTTCTAAGGCATATCTTAAATTTTTGACAATCAGTTTTTTCCTATTAATATCTTCTTTCATTTTAAAATTATAAAGAGAGTAATCGACATGACCTATTACATTATTCCAGTCACAAGCTATCGCTGAATTGATAAATAATTGTTTAATATCAAGAGTATCATTTGGATATAATGCAGCTCCAATATTTATTTTAAAGAAAACATCTTGTTTTCCAATTTTAAAATTCTTCGATAATAAATCATGCAATTTTTTCAAATAGATATAAGGAGAATCTTCAATATTATCAATATTTACTAAAATATTGATAATATTGGTACCAGTTTTAGCAACAATATGAGTTAATCCTATATTAGGAACTATTAAAGAAAATATAGTATCGATAATGTCTAAATGGGCTTTAGCAAAGATTTCTCCGAGTTCTCTATGATTTTCAACATTAATATAGATTAGAACATACTTATGACCTTTTATAATATTTTTGAAGAACAAATCATAAACTATTTGACTATTATTAGTAAAATAGTTCTCATAATTAGTAATATTTGCTTCATTAACTGTTATTTCTGAAATCATGCCAATGAACTGTTGTTCAATATTATTATTCTTTGTAGCAAAAATACTTATTTTTATTGGAAATAATAATCCATTCCTCTTTTGTTGCCAAATATTACCATGCCAGTTTCTATTCTTAACAATTGTTTTCCAATTCTCTTTAATCATTAACGGATTATTAATATCTACATTAATAGATTTAAAAGGTTTACCAAGTATCTCATTAATTGTAAAACCTAACAGTTTTTCAAATGACTTATTTACATAAGTAATATTTAATTCACTGTCTAATATAACTACTGAATCAGCTGTTGTTTCAGCAACCATTCTAGCCAAATTAATTTCCGCTTTATTACTTCTAAGTTTGATAATAAAATATGTAGCTACAAGAGAGAATAATATTATAATAACAAAAATAAAACCATAATAAGAAGTTAGTGTATCTTTAAGGAAGTAACCAATTGAAAACTTTTGATTAATATCAAAATGATTAACAACAACCCATTTTTCATTATTCAATATATTATTTTTATCTACTTTCGATAAAATATTAAAATATGTAAAAAGATTATTAGCTAAATTTATATTGCCATACTCAGACGTTATACTTTTTTCTAAAAGTAAATTATTAAAATCTATTCTATTAATAGAAGCAAAATCTGAAGTATTTGTAGAACTACTGCTAATTATATAATTACCAGCTTTATTTTTATTTAGAACAAATAAAGAAACATTTTTTTCTATAATTGTAGAATAATGAGTCATCATTTTCATCAAGTGATCAGCCTTATATAATATTACTAATTGTCCTCTCAAAATACCCTTTTTATCTAATATAGGAACCAACAATTTTAAACTAGCATTACTTTTACTTAAAGAAAAATCGTTTGCAATTGAGAGAGAAGAAACCATGACCTTATTATTAGGATAAAAATTCTGAGAAGTGTTATCTATTTTTTTTTCATAGCTAATAATAGAATCATCGCTTGTAATCTCTACAGAAAGTTGTTTTTCTTCTTGAAAATCGTAAAAATCCATTTTTGATATTTCAGAATCTAATTTTACTGTTTCTATAAATTTATTTCTTAACTGTTGTTTCTCTGTTGAATTTGTTTCATCTAAATATAATTGGATTAAATTTGAATTACTAAATAAATTGGAACTATTAATTAAATTTGATATATAATTTGAGACTAAAATTGCTGTATTTTTATTATTTATTACATTTTCAGAAATGACTTTCGCTTTAAAGGTCTTTTCTTGTTCATTATTATGATCAATCAATAAAGAAGTCCACAATATTAAAAGTGGTATGGCAATTAAAAGAAATTGAATAATAAAATTATTATTTTTTTTAGTCATATAATATCCAATATATATTAGTTTTATTAATTTTATAGTGGGAAGTTTGTATAGACACTAAATTTAATATTTGATAAATATTCTATTAGTTTCTCGATATTTTGTCTATCCTACTGTAAAAGCTGTTAATTAAAATTGTTTAAGGGAAGTGATAAAGTAGTCACATACAGGAAGGGAAACTGCAATTAATACATTAAAGTAGGAATAATAAAGGAAACTGTGTAAATCTTCCAGGAAATTAGGAAGAAGCGCTTATTTCTAATTTCGCCGCCCACTA
>JAENWY010000345.1 GCA_016649775.1 Spirochaetaceae bacterium | reverse complement strand
TGAACTGTAGTTTCATTTTTTAAAGCCTCTACAGCAACCTTCAATTTCAATTCTCGACTAATAGTTCTTCTTTTTCTACCCATAATTGAATAATAATCCTTAGTTGAGAAACTAGCAAAAATTCGTGAGTATTAAAATCTTTGTCCAATTTCACATCTTAGTATATAAGGCCTTGGGATGTTTCAAAAGAACAAATTAATTAAATATGGAAGAAATATGAGGCCAATCCAATGAGAGCTGGTTCAGAAAATGTTTCTATCTCTGGTAAATCTTACCGAAAATAATTCAGACAATAGCTAAAATATATAAATATCAACATAATTGAAAAATATGTTGATATTTGTTGTCTTTAAGACCAGGATTTAAAAAATGAATATTCTACGCTATTGTTCGGTGCTTACAATGAAATCACTATATGAAATTATATATTTTGCCTGTATAGACAATAATTACACATCAAATGCTAATACTTATAGAATTACAGAATATTTAAAAATTAGTAAGTCGTTTCATTCAGATATTTTGATTGAGAACTTGGGACTTTGAGCTTGTAGTATGATACAAAATAATGTAAAATTAAAAAGTTATGTTTAAAATTATATTTAAAAAAAAGATTATTATTATATTATTCATTGCTTTCTTAACATTAAATAATATATTTGCAATTTCTCCTTCTGTATCTGTTGGAGAGATAGGTCAAGATAGTTCTGTTGGTAAAGACATTTTCCCAATTAGTTCTGTCTTAAATTATCACGTATATGATTTTCCTGGATTATATAAGAATCCTTTAAAATTAGATGTTCAACTATATGGAGGATATGGTACAGCCTATGTGGGTCAGAATCCATCAGATGGATTGGCTTTCTGGTGTGATAATTATAAACCTGATTCCATAGGAAATAGAACTTATGGTAAGATTTATAACGGTTGGGAATTTAAACTTAGCCAAAAATTATTATTACCCCAAACTATTCCTGGCACTCTTAACTCATGGGTTAGTTATACTAGCAGATTTGAACGTCCAATTAATCTTGCTGACTATTGGTCTTATAATGATTCCGATAGACCTTCTTTATTTAATTCAACAGGTTCTTCTTTTTTTGATGGAACTAGTGTTTTAATTGGTACACCAGATTTACAAGGCAACATGTATTTAAATACTAATGGCTTTAATTTAGGCCTTCAATATCGATACAACCTATTTGATTTACCTTATTCTATAAGTTTAAATACTTATTTTGCACCGAAGTGGTTTTCTAATGAAAGTTCTGAAATATATGGTGGAGAATCAGATTATTTTAAAATTGCACCTAGTTTTTCAATTAGTAAAGTTTTATATGAAGTGAATTATAAGGACTTTGTTAGTGGTAAAAAATTTAGATTATTAAAACTACAATTATCAGAATCAGTTAGTTATAGATATTTAAAAGGTGATGCAGTACCAATATTTGCCCAGAGTTCAAGTAATTTAAGACACGATATTTCAAATACATTTAAACTTAGTATATATGGACCACAGTTTATAACCGGGGATACATATCCTTCTGCAAATTTCTATTATTCTTCTGATTATAAATGGGGTCAGTTAAATAATACTAATGTTACTGCAATCTATCCGAGTGAAAAGAGTTTTAGTCATAGTCTTAATTTAAACTTCGATATTAGAATAATCGGTATATTTCATTATGCTATGTCTAATTCTTATACCTTTGGTACTGATGCGATTTCTTGGGGTGTTCCTTATTTTTATGTTCATATTTAATATTATATTGGCTCAAAGTTTTGTAATGGAGAATAGTTATTAACCAACCATATATTCCCCATGTTCATTTCTAGGAGATGTATATAGTCTTGCTTTATTTAATCTCCTATTATAAGCCTTTGTTCTTTTATAACTTCTTGTAGTT
>JAENWY010000276.1 GCA_016649775.1 Spirochaetaceae bacterium | reverse complement strand
TCTGAGTAAAATCTCCTGAAGTTGTTGAACTCCATACCTAACAATCATCTAAGTAGACAGTGAAGTAATCTGTATCAATTGCAAGAATTGTTGGTTTCTCATATTCAACAAGAGTTTGCAATTCTTTAGGTGTTGGTAATCAATCAGAGTAACAAGCTAATTCACTGCTTTCAGAATAACTTCAAGCTGATTCCCAAGCCATACCATCTACAGAATCAGATTGTGACCACATAAGACCAGTAGCATCATCAATTATTGTACCATAAGAATTATCTTGGTAATCATTTGCTCCGATAACACCTTCTCCACCTCTTACAGTACGAACACCTGCAGGAATACTGAATCTAGTTGAATTAGTATCTACAGTGCTATGACCATCTGCACAACTCTTTAGAAGGTCACCAGACCAATTAAAGCCGTAGCCTCTTTCCATTTCATTATTATTGCAGTGTTATCTGCAAGATCAGCCCTGTAAATAGTTTTAGAACTAGTCTAATAAGAACTGGTATAGGGTTTATGTTAATCATAATAAAAATCAAAATAATCACTATCTATTTTTTAGTTGCTTTTTTAATCTAGAAACCTGTGATTTCAGAAATATAATACAAGAGGAAGGTAATGAATCTATTAAAAACCACTTCATTTCGGAGAATTCAAAATTACAATTAAAATTTCTTTGCTTTGATATATTTAAAGAGTACACTTCAAAATTAAAATAAGGTATGTGGATTTTCCATAAATTAGCAACTTGATTTATATCTTCTATAGAATAATATATTTCTTCAGATGTCTCTCTAAGTGCTGTTTTCAAATAGTTTGGTTTTCCTTTATGATTATAAAGGTCTTTTTTCTCATCCCATCCCCCACCAGGAATAGACCACTTACCTTTAGCTGGATTTATAGAGCGCTTTCCTAAAAACACCATAATATTATCTTGTTCATCTACCGTCCAAATAAGGATTCCTGCACCATGATAAGGTTTATTCAAAAAAGAGCCTCCTTTTTATTTTTAAGTGTTCAAAAAACTCTTAAATAATTACTTTTCAGCCTCAATCTATAACTGACGTTATAGAATCAGAAAATCTAATTAATTCATGTATTTCATAATCATACACACTCTAATTAACTCTTAAAGCCTCATTAAGTTTTACATATCCATAAGTCCCATCAAGATAATTAAGTGTGCAGTCCTTGTTGTTCCAGATAGATCCAATAAGATTATATATAGTTGGAGCCTTATGTTCTTTACTCCATTCTTTTTTAATGGCCCTTCAAATCCTTATATTATTAACTAGTCAAGAAAACCCGTAATATTTATATTTCACAACGTATCCTTTAACTAAATATTTAAACCAATTTGAATACAGTTAAAAGACTTATATTAATATAGGATATTTTCTTAATTTCTATTATATCCAAATTTTTTACTTACCAAAGTTTCTTTCCACCAACTTTCTCTTTTTAGAATTACTTTGTCATCTACCCGTGCATTATAATTTTCTAATATTGAATATTGGAAATAATCTTGGATATAAGTCCTGCCTTTTTCTTCTACAAGTTCTTTTAATTCTTCATTACCACCATGACCATTTTTCACATAACTTTTCCATCTCGATAACAACATACCTTGTTCACTAGTAGCAGACCCTACATACAACTTACCAGTTCATATATCAGTAATTAAATAAACAGCTTTTTGATTCTCTAGTGCATTGACCCAATCACGCTTATTTTTTTCAATAATTCTTGATAAATTTAGATAAGATAATATTATCATAGCCTAGGAAATAATCTCTATCATAAATAGTAGTAAAAATTTCAGTTACTTCTAATTTATCTAAATGAATTTTAAGCCACATATGTTGAAAACTTCCTTTTGAAAAATGCACTATTACCACATACAATCATAATATTTTTTATATAGGTTTCTTGGTGGTGCTCATATAGATATTGATAGTGCAATTACTGTAAAGTTATATATAAAAAGTACCAGTGCAATAAATGATTACTTTTACCTATTTCAAGTGCTGTTGTAATGGTTATTACTGATGCATAAAAAAATATTGAAAAAAATCATATATAAAAGGCTTAGTGGTGCTCATATAGTTATAGGCTGAACTGAGCGAATAATCATTTTGCAGCATTTAATTCATCATCAGAGAATACTAACAAATCATTTAATAATATTTCTGACATAATATTACACACCATATTATTCTATTTTATTTATTATACAACTAACATTACATTTGGCAAGTTAATAGTTCACTTTTTTATTCTAATTTATATTGTTATTAATAAAAAATATAATTAGTTTCAGAAAACACACAAAAGGAAAGTATTACAAACTTATTACTATTAATATAAAACTTCATAACCAAAAATAATGTCTATACCTAAACCTTTTATTAGGAAGGGGATTAAAATGAAAGAATTAAAAATTTCATAATCAATCTTTTGGAATTTATACAGAGGAAAAGTAAAAAGAAAAGTAAACCTGATTTATTAAATGAAATAAAAAAAGAGAAGGTACCTTTAAGTAGTATTAACCCATCAATTTAAGAAAAGGTTTTATTAAATCATTGAAAGACAAACAGTTCTAAGATGTAGTAATAATATCAAATGAATTCTTTATTTTACTTAACTCTTCAAAATTTGAACTATAACTAACTTTAAAAATCTTAATATTAAATAATTTAATAATTTTGTCTTATCTAACCCAGATTATAAAAAATAATCTTCAACTCCATATTTTAAATAGCCACGAGCTAAATCTAAATCAAAGATTAGAATTAAGAAAACAGATAAGAAAGCATCAACCCATAG
>JAENWY010000009.1 GCA_016649775.1 Spirochaetaceae bacterium | reverse complement strand
TGTATAATAAAAACTATACAAGGATTTTTTGACTCTATTAGCAATCTGTCGGGAATTGCCTTTAGGCCGGTAATTAATTTCCTTTAAAATCTCTTGGTAATCTAAAAATAGTTGGTTCAGGTAGCCTTACATGTTTAGGTATTCTTCTCTTCCTTTTGCTAGAATTGTAGTTATTAGTGGAGGGTATTCTTCGTGGAATTAATGGATAGGTGTGTTCCCATATCAAGAGAGTAAAATAGTCAAAGCTAGATAAGCCAAAACTCATACGACGACGATTCTTGATCCATGCGTTAAGCCCCTCTATTCTTCCAGAGGAGACATGATATGTACTTCTATTTATTATTCTATCCCATCTTTTTCTGATCATCTTAGCGAAGAAAGTAAGCCATCTTATATGTGCTGCTTCAAAACTCATTACCGAAACCTTTTCAAAATATGTTACCGAAACTGGTTCAAAACTCCTTGTCACTTACATGTTCACAACTTAAGCCTAATTCCTCTAAATTTTATATATTGTTCCCTCTAAAAAGTGATAATTAGTCTGTCATTTTGTAGATTATTAAATCTAGACCTTAAAGACTTTTCCTTAAGTTGAGAGCATTGGTTATTTTATGGTAAAATTACTATAATCTTCATGAGTTTTTTCTTGATGTTTTTGTTTATTATGAAAAATAATACATTCTTGTTACAGAAGAAATTATTTCTTTTTTTTTACAAACTGTGCATAAATGCGCTTTCCATTTGATTAATCTCATTGGGTGAAATTTGATTTTGTTGGGAAATGATTCTCCAATTTTCGTGGACTGTTGTACAGATAAAATCTGCGATTTCAGAGGCCCTTTTTTGTTCTAAATGAAAGTATTGAGCAGCGTCTAAAGCCAAAGGAATAGAAAGGCTATTATCATATTCATTGATGTTTAAGGAAAGTCCTTGTCCTTCTGGATTAGGATTTACATCGTACATTGGTGATAATCTCCAACCTGTAGGAGTTAATAAAAAGCCATGGTTACGTAAATGATCATCAGTATTGCTTATTGTGATATTGAATACAATGCGTTTCCATAGTTCTTCAAGGTCTTTTTTGGGCTGAGATCCTCTTTCTTGAATAAATTGAACGATATCAAGGTAACTTGTACCATCCGTTGCAGAGGCTCCATCCTGTTTGTTGAGTAATGTCATTGCAGATACAAAGTGAATTCTTCTGCCTTGTGGATATGTACGATCAAATCGTTTTACTAAAAAAGTAGATCCTACCGAAGAGAATTTTTTTAATTGGGCCTCTGGGACATTGATTGCGCATAATTGGGCAAGCCTATGAGCTGTCTTTTCCCATGCTCCAGTATCAAAAAAATCATTTTTTGAGGGAAATTTAGCAATCCATAGAGCTCCTTGGGTGTCTTCGACTGTTGCTTTCGGTCTTGCGCCACCCAAGGATGAACCTGGTACTAATAATTGATTTAACCATTTTTCTTCTTGTTTTATATCTTGATTTTTTTCAAAATTTAAAGAGGCTTGTTCTAATGTTTTTAAAGTTGTCAAAGGTGGTTGTGTGAGTTCTTTATCATAAGAAAGAAAAGGTCCTTCTTGAGAGAGTTTGAATCTCAGAGCTCCCATTCTTGTAAAATCATGTACGCCAAGAAGAAAATCACTGTCTGTTAATTTTTGTATTGGTCTGTGCTCTTTTTGTGCATTAATGACTTCTCTTCTTTTCATTAATAATCGCCCCCAACGATCAGGGATTGAATCCGTAAAAATACCAAAAAGATTATTTCCTGTAGTTGGATATTGTCTTCCTTTATAGAGAAATAATTCTGGATCAAATTGAAAAATTTGGACATTGTCCTGTATTCTTTCTAACCAGTCTGTTGTATAGGAAAACGAAAATAATTCAGAACCTCTACTGTCGTTGACAAAGAGAGTTCCCATCCATAACGGTTGAGATTCTTGTGAATTTTCAAAGGGCCAGTCAGCGTATACATATATTTCTTTTTTATTCTTCATGAGTAGAAACCTTTATTTTGGGGGCTCTTTTCCTCACGGGTAAATCTAAATCCTGTAATTTTTTTCCAAGTTCATCATCTTTTGCAATGTTTAGAAGATCATCAGAAAGACCAATTGAGAGGAGAACAGAAGCATATATCCCAATAGCAACAGAAGGTGAACCTTTTTCAACGGACCAAAGGGTAGCTCTACTTATTCCTGCACGCTCTGCTACAAGTTGAACTGATAGATGTCGTCGTAATCTTGCAAGTTTTATTTGTGTACCCATTTGGCTCAGTTTTTTTTGAATACTCGGAAGAAGATGTAATATTTTTTTTCCCATAATGTTTATAATTATATACTAAAATCAATTTTTGTCAATATATATAAACATTATGATATTTTTAGTTTGTTCAATATTAGAGAATTTTTTGTATGACTTTTGAGTATTACAACAAAATTGGCTATAAAAACGGTTACCGTTGTGTTCTTTTGTATAACGCAATGGTAACCGTTTATGTTGTTTTACCTTGAAAAAGAGTTTACTTAATCATGAATAAAATCTGGTAATTCTCTTACCATAAATTCCTTTTGTTGGAGGAAAACAATCGCTTCTACTACAGCTTCTGCCGCACTGGTAGTAGTTGTGTATGGAATTTTTAGTCTCATAGCTTCTATTCTCATTTCATCATCACTTCTTCTCACTCTAAATCCCATAGGAGTATTGATGACAAGGTTTACCTCGTGACCACGGAGGTAGTCAACAATGTTTGGATGTCCTTCATGAGTCTTGAGCACAACCTCACCTAAAACACCTTAATCAAACAAGGCTCTTGCAGTACCACGTGTTGCTGAAAGAGAGAATCCAAGTTGCTGTAGTTTCTCAACTACTGGAGTGATAGTTCTTCTATCCTTACGGTTTACACTAATAACAATCCTTCCTTCTGTGGGAAGTTTATTACCTGCTGCGGCTTGGCTCTTCGCATATGCTTCATTGAATGTTCTACCCACCATATTCACTACAAATATTGCGAGTTAACATTTTTAATTCTCCTTTTGCAGCAGCATAAGCTGAAACAGTTTCTCTTCCAAGTTCACTCATCATAGAACAGATGTTAATAATTTTCCCATGACCTTTTTCAATCATGCCAGGAATAACAGCCTTAGAAACAATAAAGGGTGCAGTTAAATCTATATCAATAACTTTTCTAAAATCACTAACTTTCATTTCTATCATTGGTACTCTCTTTATAATGCCAGCATTATTAACAAGAATATCTACAGTTCCCAAATCTTTAGAAATTTGTTTTACACAATTTTGTACTGCTTCCTCATCGGTAACATCACATACATACCCTTTTGATTCAATATCTTTTTCCTTGTAGGCGTTGATGCCTTTATCAACAAGTTCTTGATTAATGTCAATGAATGCTATCTTTGCTCCATTACTAGCAAAATCGGAAGCTATTCCTAATCCAATTCCATAAGAACCACCAGTTACCCACGCTACTTTTCCCTTGAGAGAAAAATCAAAACTCATATTCTTCTCCTAAAACTTTACTTGAACATAATTTATAAATAAGAATTAGTAAATAAATATTAATTATTAAATTACTATATACATAAAATTAATTTAAAAATTATTTGTAATACATATAATATCTCATAATAAACTACATATATAAGCAACTTATAAAAATTTTCAATTTCAGTAAAATCTTTTGTAATCATATCTCTATAATTACTTAATTTAGTAAAAAGTTACGATAAAAAGGAGTTTTGATGAAATTAAATTTATATATTAAAATTTTATCACTCACAATTTTCAAGAATTTGTAATCAATTTTTTTATTTAATATCATAATATAAGTATTATTAGTGCATTAGATTTTTCAGCTTAATCAAAAAATATTGCTCGTCATCACAAAAAAATAAAATACAATATTTGATTATTTTTTGGTCTCCATCAAACGTTATACACTATTCGATTCTGAGTCTTAAATGGTTATTCTAGCGCAAAAGCATCACCAATATCGCAAAAGACATTTTTTGTGATTATTAATAAATCCAACTCATAAGCGTAAAAAAAATCCTTTACTTAAAAAGTAGAGGATTTTTTTATAAAAAGACTATTATTTTAAAACTTCGAAGGATTCAACAGGTGCAAATTTTAACTTCCTTAGAGAGGAATATTCATCTCCTAGGTTAGATTCTATTATTATTTCATATCTATTCTTTGCACTCATTCTTGTGCCTGTAATTCCAATAGAAGCCCAACTAATTACCATATTAAGTTCAATAATAAAATGGTCTTTTGTTGATTCTGGAGTCGCTGTTGCAGTAAAAGATTCAATATCATGATAATTGTATCGGATAGTTCTGCTGATACTGTCTATCCAATTAATTGCATTCTCTCTATCACTTATAGTACCAATTGCAACAGTAGTAATTTCAAAATTATCATCTAGAATATTATAAAAGTTTTCAATTGTATGAGGTAAATCTTCTATACTATATAGCCAATAATAAGCAAATTTTTTACCTCTATTATATATGTAAGTTTCATCATCAAAGGATAAACTCTCTACAATTTTTTTTAAAGCAAAATAATTATTTTTATTTTTTTCAAGACCTTTTATGAAGGAACTACCACTATAATCAAATTCCATATGTTATATAAACCCCTATTATTGAAAAATAAAATATAATAAAAAAATTAATAAATGACTACTAAATAGCATATTATATGATCATGTATAATATGCTATTCTTACTCTAATTTGCTCTATCTAAGATTACAACACTTTCCATATGATGAGTTTGGGGATAAAAATCAAATAATTTTACACTCTTTACTTTATAACCCTCTTCACTGAATTTTTCTAAATCTCTTGAAAGGGTAACTGGATTACAAGAAACATAAATTATTCTTTTTGCATTGAAGGAACTTAACATGTGGGGAACATTCTCAAACAAACCTGTTCGAGGAGGATCTACAACTATTGTTTCAACGCTATCCTTACGTCTTTTACCCCAATTTTCAACTTCACCAGTAAAGGGAATACTGTTTGGTGCATTAATTTTACTAAAGGTTAAACAATCACTTTGTTTTTCAACTGATATTGTTCCCTCTTTTAGGAAAGCTGAGAAAGTACCAACTCCACTATAAAGGTCCATTACAGAGCCATCTCCAACATTAGAAATTACATACTCTATTAACTTTTCTAGCATTTTTGGATTGGATTGGAAGAATACATTAGCATTCACAATAAATTCATGGTTGTGAATATTAATACTTACTTTCTCTTTACCATAAGTATTTTTATTATCTCCTGCAAAAGCAGGAACTTCAATATACTTTCCGGTCCCTCTGTTATTAAACATATTATTACGAGCTGCTTTTAAAATATTTACTGGATTAGCCAATTCATAATTAAGTGCATCTACTAAAATTGGACAGTGTTTAATTTCAATTAGTTCTTTCGAACCATATTTTAAAAACCCTACTCTCTTCTGATTTAAATCAACATGAAATCTAACTCTATTTCTATACCCAAATTCTCTATCTATTACAGTTTCTTCAACCTTTATAGTAGATAAATCTAATTTACCAAATCTTTCTAAATGATTTAATAAAAGTTCCTGTTTACTCTTAACTTGTTCAGATATTTCTAAATGTTGTAAATCACATCCACCACATTCGTCATAATATGAACAAGCGGGTTCAACTCTATGAATACTTGCACTAACTATATTATCTAAATGTGCTTTTGCATGAGATTTAGTTTCTTTGATAATACTAATCTCAACTATTTCGTCTTTAAGTGCACCGGGGACAAATACAGCCTTGTTATTATCTAATCGACCAAGACCATCTCCACCTTCCACCAATTTGTCTATTTTAATTTGCATTAATAAATTCCTCTACGTATGTACCTACTGTATCAAGAGCACCTTGCCAGAAGGTAGATGATGAAATATCACAAGATATTGTTGCTGCAACGTCTCTTGCGCTGTTTGAGCCTGTTAGAGCTAATAATTCTCTATATTTAGATGCAAAGCTATCCCCCATTTTATCTTTTTGAGCATAAACCCCCAAAGCAAATAATTGACCAAAAGCATAGGGATAATTATAAAAGGATAAATCAGGTATATAGTAGTGACCTTTAACAGCCCACATTAGAGGATGATATTCACTTAGTTCCCCATATGTTTTCTTTTGACAATCAACCATAATTTCATTGAATTCATCAGGGGTTAATTCACACTCTTCTCTTCTTTTATATACTTCAGATTCAAAATAATATCTACAAAGAATATCTACACATACTTGAGTTGTATTTTGTAAGAACGTTTCAGTTAAAGATACTTTTTCTTTGTTATTAGCTCCTTTTAGAGCTCCTTGAAGAATAACGGTTTCACTAAAGATTGATGCGGTCTCTGCCAAAGTCATTGGATAAGAGCCAAGTAAAGGAGAAAGGGATAATACGATACTATCATGGTAGGCATGACCTAATTCATGTGCCATTGTAGATAGTCCATTATAGGTGCCATCAAAGTTACACATAATTCTAGATACTCCGGCATCAGGGAAAGCTGTATCATAAGCTCCACCTATTTTACCAGATCTAGGTTCAGCATCAATCCAATTATTATCAAATGCATTTTTTGCAAAATCACCCATTTTAGGAGAGAATGCATTGAATTGTTTTAAAATAAATTCTCTAGCCTCTTCATAAGAATATTCTTTAGGAGTGCTACTTACAGGTGCAAAGATATCATAGAATGCAAGATTATCTAGTTTTAATAATTTAGCTTTTGCTTTTAAATATTTCCTAAACATAGGAAGATTTTTTTCAATAGTTGAAATCAATGCATCTAGTACTTCTTTATCTATTCTAGATTGTATTAAAGAGTTTTTTAAAGGAGTTAATCCTCTTTCTTTATCCAGTGTTAAGGTTGCACCTTTAACACCATTAAGAGCAGCTGCATATGCTACTTTGTTATTAATAAGAACCTCAAGCTCTTTGTCAAAAGCTTCTTTTCTAATAATTCTATCAGGAGAATAAGCAAAACTTCTTAAATCTGTAACAGTCTTTTTTTCACCCTTGTAATCAACAGTACAACTACTTGCTAAAGATTCTTGCAGTCTTGAAAAAGATTCAATTCCTGCTCTATTTAAATCTGCAGCAAGAGATTCTTTTTCTACACTCATTAAGTGTTTATTCTTTTCAAGTAATTCGGTTAATACATAAGCATAAGCTTCTTTTGAAGCTCCTTTCTTTGTAATTTCTTTAACAGAATTTTCATTATGACCTAAATAATTTAAAACTGAAACTTCACATTTACTAACACTAAGTGATAGTTTTGAAACTTGGTTTACAGCCTTTAAGCATTTTGGATTTTCAGTATCTACTGACAAAATAGCATAGGAGTATGCATTTAGTGTTTCAAAACTAGCTAAGATTATTTCCCACTCATCAAGTATCTCAATTATGCTTTTAGTATTATTTATAATACTATTTTCTACATCGTCACATTTATTTTTTGTATCTTCAATTGCTTTTAAAAACTTAGGACTTTCTGATCCTGGGAATATTTCATCTAGGTTCCAATGAGGTAAATCTTTTATATTTTCTGCCATATTTTTCTCCCGTATAAAAGAGACACAAACAAAGTGTCTCTTTTAATATTTTAAACAGTTCTATTTGCTTTTCTTAAATTCATCAATATCATATTCACTGATTTTATTTAATAAAGTTCTTCTACTTATTCCAAGCTCTTTAGAAGCTTTTGTTTTGTTACCACTCCATCTATGGAGTGATTCTATAATCTTTTCTCTTTCAACTTCTTTAAGACTTTTTATAGAAAGCGTTGTTGAAACAGTTTGTTCTTTTAATTGATGAGGAAGCCCAACATTATCATCGATTGTTATATCATCCTCTCTTATTAAATTATCATCTGCAAAAAGTATTGCTCTTTCAAGGATATTCTCTAATTCACGAACATTACCATAATAAAAACCACTTTTCAATTTCTCAATTGCATTAGGAGAAAAGCCTGTAATATTATCATTACCCATTTCTATTTTTAGTCTTTTTAAAATAGCTGCTGATAATAAAGGAATATCTTCTTTTCTTTCTCTTAATGGAGGTATTCTAATCCTTAGAACATTAAGTCTAAAGTATAAATCTTCACGAAAGGTACCTTTTCTAACCATATCTTCTAAGTCTTTATTTGTTGCTGCAATTATCCTAACATCAATTGGCCTTTTTACAGTATCTCCAAGTCTTTGAATTTCCCTATCATTGATTACTGTTAATAATTTAACTTGTAAATCAAGAGGAAGGTCGCCTAACTCATCTAAAAATAATGTACCACCATTAGCAACTTCAAATAATCCTAATTTTCGATTGATAGCACCGGTATAAGCACCTTTCTCGTGACCAAATAACTCAGATTCAATTAAAGAAGATGGAACACCACCAATATTAATTGATTGAAATGGACCGGAATCTCCAAATGATTGCCGATGGATTTCTTTGGCTATTACACCTTTACCTGTTCCACTCTCTCCTGTTATTAAGATACTTGATTTTGTTCTAGCGCATCTTGTGATAGTTTTTTTAATTTCTTTCATTTTTGGATCTATTCCAATAAATGAAGAATTCTCAAAAGCTAACTCATTATTAACCATTTTACTAACTTTATATGCTTCAACCATCTTTGTTAGTTTTTCTACTAACTCAACTGGATTAAAGGGCTTAACTATATAATCATCCACACCATACTTTAGTGCAGATACTGCATCACTAATTTCACCATGTGCACTAACCATAATTACGGGATAATCAATATTCTGTTCTTTCATCCATTTAATTAGAGTTAAACCATCCATTCCTGGCATTTTTAAATCAACAACCATTGCATCATATACATTTTCACAAATCATTCTTTGTGCAGCAAGTCCATTTTCCGCACATTGGCTATCTATTTCACAAACCGAAAAAAATTGACTTAGCGAGTCTCTTATATTTATTTCATCATCAACAATTAATACTTTCACCCTTTTCTCCCCGAGGTTTTTTAATATTTAGTTGCAATTGGTAAAATTACCTCTGCAACAGTTCCCCCACCTTCTCTTGGATATAATATGATACTACCATTTCTTGCACTTATAAATTGTCTAGAAATAGATAGACCAATACCACTACCTGTATTTTTAGTGGTATAGAAGGGATTATAAATTTTATCTTTTGCGCCTTTTGGCAAACCAATTCCTCTATCTTTAACTTCTATTTTAACAGTTTTAGGCTTTCCACCTCTACTTATCAAAACTTCCACTTGAGGATTTTCTCCAGATTCTATAGCATTTTTAATTAAATTTTCAAATACTGATCTAGCTCTATCCCTATCAAAGGATATTCTAAAATCCTCATCCATGTATAGTTGAACAGGACTATTGAAACGACCTATCAAATCAATAAAGAATGGTTTTAAATCTATCTTAACAGGTACTCCTGTTGGATTATATAAGAATTCACTTACTTTATCAGTAAGCACTTTAACTCTATCCATTTCGGATTGGATAACTTCAAGATTTGGTTTGTATTTTGGATTAATTTTCATCCTAAGTATAGCTAGTTGTATATTAACACTGCTTAGTGGATTTTTAATTTCATGAGTAAGAGTTCTAGCAGCCTGACCTAAATTTACAAGACTTCTTTGCTTTTCTAAAGTATCACGATATCCTCTATTGTTAACATATATATGATAAACAAATATAAATGCCGCAGACAGTGATAAGAATGCAAGAATTATATAAATATTTAAAGTTACAATAGTATTGTGATAAGCCTTTCCCTCTAATTCTATATATAGAACATCGGGAAAACTCATAGGTGTATTAGTGAAACTATTTAAATCAATTGAAGTATCATCAATTATATTCCACAACAAGGAAAGACGATTTATATAACGAACATATATTACAGTATCATTTTTTTTTTCGTAAGTTGCAGTTCCTGCACTTTCAACATTATCCCAACGTCCCATTGATACAATGTATTTTGATGGAAGTAATTTTGGAATTTGTCCAAGCATCAGTTCATTTTTTCCAAGATTAGAATAAACGCCTACTCCAATAATTCCATTTTTTTGTAATTCATTATTAGCTCTAACGGGATCATCTTGAAGATGAAAAAATATTGTATTTAAAGATTTCTCAGCTTCTGTTTGTAACTTCAAATCTTCTCTTTCTCGTAATGCGTTAAATAAAAACATTAACATTATTACAAGAAGTGCGTAGGCTATAACTAATCCAACAACAACAAAAAATTTTTCCCTGATTGCCTCTGTATTTAGATGTTCATTTTTAGACTTCATCGATTCCTCTTATTCGTAATTTAATGCCTCAATTGGATCTAACTTCGAGGCAGTTTTTGCTGGATACCATCCAAAAAATATACCAACAAACATAGAAAACCCAACAGCTATTGCAAAAGAAGTATATGAAAGTTTTAAAGTCCAACCTGCTATATTTGTAACCGCATAGCTTAATCCTGAACCAAAAACAATTCCTATAATTCCACCAACTAGTGTTAATGTTATTGCTTCAACTAAAAACTGACCTCTAATTACTGAAGGAGAAGCACCAAGGGCTTTTCGAATCCCTATCTCTTTTGTTCTTTCAGCAACAGACACTAACATAATATTCATTATTCCTATGCCACCAACTAGTAAGGAGATACCTGCAATTGCAGCTAAGAATAAACTTAATGTTCCCGTAACTTGAGAGGCAATATTTGCAATCATAGCAGATGAAAAGGTATTATAACCATCACTTCCTACAATAGAATCCAAAAATTTATTTAATTGATTAGTAACATTAACAGTATCATATCCCGGTTTCAATTTAATAATATAAGTTGAAACTGATGTAATTTTATATATCTTTCTAGTAAAAGTGTTAAAAGGTATAAAAGCTGAATCATTATAATTCATTGTATAAGATTGCTCTTTATCTTTTAATACACCAATAACCTCAAATGTTGTCATTTTTCCTTGATCACCAGTTAGAAGCGTAATATTCTTACCAACAGGAGATTCTTCAGGAAATAATTTAGTAGCTAGTGAGGCACCAAGAATAACAACTTGATTTGCATCAATATTTTCTTGTGCAGTAAAGCCAGAACCTGAACTATATAAAAGCTTTTGGGTACTAAAATAAGTTGATTCAACACCTAAATAGTTACTAGAAGAAGTAGCATCTTTAGATTTAAAATTACCATGAGAATTCATTACGGGAATAACATAATCAATTCCTTCGTTAGAATCTCTAAGTGTTAATCCAAATTGAATATTAAAAATGCTCTGAGTTCTTTCATTAGGATTTGGGTAAACAGATATAATATCAGATCCACCTTGTGCTAAACTACCTGTAATATTTTCTGTTGCACTTGCGCCCAAATTTAATATAGCTACAACTGCGCCAACACCAATAATAATACCCAATAAAGACAAAGCTGTTCTAAGTTTACTAGTTCTCATTGCTTCAATAGCAAGTTTTATATTTTCCCAAAACATCTAAATTGCCCCCAATATTTTTCCATCTCTTAAATGAATTTGACGTCTACATCTATTACCTAAAGATAAATCATGAGTTACAAATATAACTGTACGTCCTTGAGCATTAAGAGTTTCAAACAATTCCATTATTTGATGGCCTGTTTTCGTATCTAATGCTCCTGTAGGTTCATCTGCTAATAAAATAGAAGGATTAGAAACAATTGCTCTAGCTATAGCAACTCTTTGTTTTTGACCACCAGATAATTCATTTGGCCTATGCTTCATTCTATCGGCAAGACCTACTACATCAAGAGCTTCCATTGCCATTTCTTTTCTAAGTTTAGGACTAATTCCACCATAAAGAAGAGGTGTTTCTACATTCTTTAATGCTGATTGTTTTCCCAGTAGATTGAATTGTTGAAAAATAAACCCAACCTTTTTATTTCTTATATAAGCAAGTTCTGTTTCATTCATTCCATTAGTGCTTTCACCATCAATTTTAATGATGCCACTAGTTGCGGTATCAAGACAACCAATCAAATTCATCATTGTACTTTTACCACTACCAGAGGGTCCCATTATAGAAGTAAATTCACCCTCGTTTATGTTTAAGGAAACACCATCAAGAGCTTTTACAAAATAATCGCCTACTAAATAATATCTTTTAACATTATCTAAATATATAATACTTTTAGCCATTATTTATCCTTTACTATAATCTAGTTCTCATTGCATCTTCTACAGAAGGTTGATTTTCGATAACTACTGTATCACCTACATAAATATCACCTGATAAAATCTGAACCTTATTTTCACCTAAATAACGTACTGTAACTTGAATTTCTTTTAAGCTACCATCAGTCATTTTTTGTTTAACATACTGTTTATCTCCATTAAGGTATACCGCAGCTTGATTAACAACAGTTATGCTTTCTTTACCATCTGCAATAATTTTTCCTGAGAATGTAAATCCAGTTTTAAGTCTTTTTGGAGGATTTGATATTGTTAATTCAACATCTAACACACCAAAACCTTGAGTAGAATATCGTCCTAACATTGGGATACTAGATACTTCTGCTTCAACAACAACACCAGGTAATGAATCAAATGTTAATTCAGCTTTTTGACCAACAAAAACATAACCTATATCAAGTTCATCAATTTGTACTGTTGCTTTAAACTTAGATAGATCAGCAATAATCATACTATTGTTAGTTGTTGTAGAAAGTGAATTGTAATCACCTACAGTCCAACCTTGTTGAGCTACTACACCATCAAAATTTGCTACGGAAGTAGTATATTCAAGACTATTTTTGGCATTTTCCAATTGTAATTCTAATAATTTAACATCATTTGCATTACCGTTCAATTTTGCACTTTTTATTTGGGAGTCAATATTTGCAATATTATATTGTTCGGATGAGTCATCTACCGTTACAAGAACAGCACCTTTCTTAACAGAATCACCTTCTTTAACATTAATAGTTTTAATAGCACCACTTGTTCTTAATACTACATTTTGTAAATCATAAGCTTCTAATACTCCATTAATATTAACTAAAGGAGCCGTTTCTTCTTCAATAACTTTTACTTCCGTATAATTTGTAACATTAGTTACTACAGAAGCTTGAGAAGTCCAAGGAAGTCTTCTATTTGTGTTATAGAAATTATATATATAAGAAATACCACCAATTAAAATTAAAATAATAAACCACGTTATAATTGTTTTACGTTTTTTCTTTCTATTTTTCTTTTTTAGTTCTTTTCTAATTGAACTTTCAGTACTTTCCATCTTTGTTTCTTTTAATACATCATCTGTATTAATTGTAGGTTGAATAGATTCTTTTATATCATTTTCTTTTTTAATACCTAAAGCTTCAAAAAATTTCTCTTGTTTATCAACTTTAACACCATTAATACTAATATATTTAATTCCATTTTCATTAACGACTTCGATACCAGAGAGTTCACCAGTATTTCTATATTGATAATTATTACTTTCTTTGTCTTTAGTTAGCTCAATAACAGCTTCTTTAATAGCAGATTTAACAATTTTCTCAACATCAATATTGACATTAGCAGAAGCTTTCAAGTTTGAAGATGATAAAATTTCTCTCTCTTTTGTTTCTTTAGTTAAATCATCAACTAAGGGAGATGCATTTAAAGCATTTCTTCTAATTAAAACAGGCTTTTTACTATTCAATACAGTTTGTAAAACTTTATTTGAAACAGTTATCTTAGATTCTTTTTTTGGCGTCTTGGCTTTATTATCCAAAGCTTCTTTTAAATATTTTTTTTGAGTATTAAATCTAATATCTTCTCTTTGTATATATTCAAGAAGTTGTACTTCTTTTTCTTCTGCTTCTTCTGCAAGTTTTTTTTCAACGGCAACATTATCATAAGAGTTTAAAGAATCCAAGTATTCAATTATTAATTTATTTTGAAGATCATCTCTAATTTCTTCTCTTTTTAAATAATCAAGCCTTTGTTTCTCTTTTTGATTTGCTTCTAACTCTATATCTACATATTCTTTTTTCAAAGAATTACTTTCTTCTTCAACCATTATAGAATTTCCTTCCGCTATAGCATCTAGTCGTTTAGTTGCTGCTTCTTCCACTACTCTAGCTTGTTCTTCTTCTGATAGCCTTATAGCCTCTTCTTTAGCTTTAGCTATTTCTGCTAGAATTTTAGCTTCTTGAACTATGGTAGAGCCATCTTCTTCTAAAATTTTATTTTCAGAAGTTTTAATTAATTCTACAAGTTGCTCTTCTTCTTCAACTAGTGCAAATATTTCTTTATCACTCATATTTTCATAATCAAGACCCATTTCTTGAGCTCTTAATTCTGCTATACTTCTTTTTTCAATTTTATTTCTTAAATGTATATTCATTTCTTAGTTTTCTCCCCTTATAACTCTAATGATTCTATAGATAATTCAGTTATCCAACCGTCAATTAAAACATCTAATTCATCATACTTTAGTTGAGATAATTTGAATACTGAATCATCAATCTCTTGCTGACTCTTTAATCCTAAGTCAAACATTTGTTGAGTTAATTCAATGTTATCTTGAGCAATTTTTAAATTGTCCTTTATTTGAGAATATTTGTAGTTCCATGAATCAAGTTCACTTTGAGTATTCATTTTATTATATGAAGTATCTAATAATGCATTAGTTAGTGAATTTTGTTTACTTATCAAATTATTAGAACTTTTTTTACTTTCTATTATATCAGTTGATTTAGTTGTATCATTAGTCCATCTACCACCAATTCCAATCTGAACAGAATTATCCCAATTAGAAGAGTAATAAGTTGATGTTAGTTCTACATTTCCAATTAAACTAAGATTATTAGTAGTATAAGTAGCACCTACACTTCCTTTATAATTAGAGGAATAGGAAGAGGTATAAGTGTCTGGGTTAACACTAGTTATATCATAGCTTGTTTGAGTAGAAGCTAAGGTTCCAGATAACTTCATAGAACTTCTTTCTTTGGATTTATTAACTTCATCTACATCATTTTGTGCTATTTGTAAATTCAGTTGTGCAATTAGAACTGAAAGACTATCTTTTGTATTTTTAGGAATTGTTAGAATAGGAGCTTCAACAGTATCAATACCTTCATAGTCTTGAGCTGTATAATTCTTATACTGTGTTAACATAGACTGTTTTTGAGTGTTTAGATTAGTTAAGGTATTTTCTAGACTAGTAATAGTAACAATATCTGATTTATAACCAACAGAGGTTTTATTATAATATTCTAAAGCTAATTTATTTGCGACAGTTTTCTTATTAATCTTTAAGGAGTTTTCTGTAAGCTCAATATTTTTAGCATTTTCATTAAATCCTTTGAAAAGATTTAATAAATTCTTTTTAAAACTTATTATTCCATTTTTATAGTTTTGGTCTATTGTTAATAAATTAACTTGTTCATTTAAATCTTTTAAAGTTGTACCATATTCACCATAGAGAAAAGTATGATCTACTGTTAATTGAGGAGTTGTATCATAAAAGAGCTTACTAGAACCATCATTTATTACATTGGTATTAAGTGATAGTGAAATATTAGAATCATCTGTTGCATCACCTTCTTTTGTTGCTTCATAAGATCCAGGTATATTTATGTTCACAAGACCTGTACCTACTGATGATAAAGAATATTTATAGAATGAATTATCTACATTAGAAGTTATATAAGGAGATACACTATAGCTAACTAATCTAGTAACATTACTCAAGTCTACTGTTAATAAGCTTTGTTGTTTATTTATTTCTAGAATCTTAATGGTATCACTTTTTTTGAGAGCTAACTCAAGAGAACTCTGCAGAGACAGTGCAAAGATAGGAAATGATAAACTTGTTGAAACCATAATAGCAACAATTAGTTTTTTATATTTTGTAATTAACAATATAAGGACCTCCGTAAAATCTTATATAATAGTGAATATTGAATTTACTTTTAAAAATACAAACCACCATCAACTTTTATTTTTTCACCTGTAATATATTTTGCATTTAATAAATAATTTACGCTAAATATAATATCGTCATAGCTTCCTAGCCCTAATTTGATTTTATCTTCCATCTTAGCAAAGTAATCTTTATCCTTGTTGTTTGGCATAATTAAACCAGGAGCTAGTTCATTAACTCGTACATAGGGTGCCAATTCTTTTGCTAATAACTTTGTCTGAAAAGAAAGACTTGATTTACTAAGAAAATAAGGAATTCTATTTAAACTTGGTCTATTAAGTCCTGCATCAGTAAAATTTATAACAGAGCCTCTTTCATTTCTTATAACTAGATGTTCATAAAGATAAATTGTTAATAAAAGAGGAACATTAGAATGAATTATATTATAATTTTCAATCATTTTTTCATCTATCTCCCCAAGAGATTGTTTTGAAAAAATAGAGGCAGCATTGATTATTATATCTAGCCTTCCAAATTTAGAGAGTACCTTTTCAAAAAAAACTTTAGATTCATTATCTAGAAAATTATATTGAATGATTTCGCAGCTACGTCCTAACTCTTCTTTTAGTAAATTAGCATCATTTTCTGATTGATTATAATGAACTATTACCAAATAATTATCAGATACCAACGACTTAGCTAATTCTTTAGCTAATCTTGTAGCACCCCCTGTAATTAATATAACTTTTTTATCCATAATACCAACTTTTTATATCTTAAAAGAAAATAAAACTAACAACATTATGGTTTTATTTTCTTTTATTTTCAATGATAATCTATCAAATATTCCATATTTTGATAGATTTAAAACAAACCTATAAGATATTCGACAGTTTAACTAAATATAATATACAAAAATGATAAGTAAACTCAAAGAAATTATTGTTAAGTAAAAAATAATCTTTATCTAATACTTGATACAATAATGTATAAAGGAATGAATTAAATTGACTGTATCTGTATTAATAGACACTATTTAAATTCAAATTTTATAGTCTAATTAAACAATTAAAACATATCATTACAATTGCATTTTCATATAATTTTTCTTGTTATTTTTTAAAAATAGTTTCAAATTTGAATTATCTAAAATTATAATATTTCTTCGTCTTTAGTTCAATCATAAAAATATAAATTGTTTTAGCATTTGTAATTAACTAAATATTCTACATTTTATTTTATAAATAATATTATTTATTTCAAAACTAGTATATTTCACTCTAATTTTTAACAAAAAGAGATATTAAATCTCCAACCTTGGGTAGTTATTACTTGCCTTATTTATATTTTATTATTATATTCAAATCACTATGATAAAAACAAAAATAAATGACGAAAAACTTCTAAAACATTTAAAAACAATCGTCCCTGATGAAAAAAATATTTTCTTATTAGAAAACAACAAAATTAGAGCAACTATTTTAGGTACAACTGAAATGGTTAATCAAGTAAGAGCTAATTATAAACTAAATATGGTTGAAGCTATTACTCTAGGAGAGGCATATATTGCTAATGCATTATTGGCTTCTACTGTTAAAGGAAATGATAGAGTTCAATTATCAATTGAATGTGGTGGACCTTGTGGCGGTGTTTATACAGAAGCTTGGGCAAGTGGTGCTGTAAGAGGTTATCTAAA
Organism: Spirochaetaceae bacterium; assembly: GCA_016649775.1. Classification (GTDB taxonomy): domain Bacteria; phylum Spirochaetota; class Spirochaetia; order Sphaerochaetales; family Sphaerochaetaceae; genus Pleomorphochaeta. The sequence continues at coordinate 2,967 of JAENWY010000009.1, read as the reverse complement.
AAATAACTTTTTTGGATTAAAGCAAAGCTTTCCTGTAGATACTGATCCAATCTATGGCCCTGGATTCTTAACTGTTTCTAAGATACTAGAAGGATCAAAAAGTCCATTTAAAGGACAAATTATGCTTCAACATGGTAATCTTAGCAAAGATTTAAGAAATTACTTTTTAAAAAGTGAACAAACTAAATCACTATTTATAATAGATTTTGATGTTGATGAAGAGAATAGAATTATTGGTGCTGGAGGAATTTTCTTCCAATTACTACCTGATAATGAAAATGATGGATTTTTTGAAGAATTTGAAAAAAAAGTTAATAAACTTCCCTCTTTAGCTAAAGCCATTAGTTCAGGCATGGATCCAAAAGATTTCATTATTCAAAATTTTGATGAAATAAAGTTTTTATCCCACTCATTAGTAGGCTTTTCTTGTCCATGTGATAAAAGAACATTTGCTAATCATTTACAGGCACTTCCTTCACAAGATAAAAAAGATATTAAGAAAAATGGTCCTTTCCCTCTAGAATTAGTTTGCCTAAACTGTAATAGTAACTACGAATTCGGAAAAGCCGAATTAGACGACTTACTGAAGTAACAGTAGGTATAAAAAATTAAATTATAAAATCTCTGGAGAATCAGAGGTAGGAGAAACGATGGTATTTTTTGCAACGTGCGCAACCAACCAACAAGACATTTTAGAAAAAGAGATTAAAGCTCTTGGAGTGGAAGAAGCAATAGTAAGCGCAGGTGGCGTTGAATTTGAAGGAACATTAGAACAAGCATATAATTTTTGCTTGTATACAAGAGTTTCTTCAAAATTAATGTTAAATCTCTTTGAAGATGATGATATTCAAAATGCAGATGAATTATATGACTCTGCAGTTCAAATTCCATGGGAAGAATATCTCACACCTGAAACTACATTTTCAATTTCACAAACTGTAATCAGTTGTAGTTGGTTAAAAAATGGTCACTTTGCAGCTGTTAGACTAAAGGATGCTATCGTAGATAGAATTCGTGAAAAGTTTGATGGTGAAAGACCTAACGTAGATAAAGATAATGCAGATGTATCCTTCCATATCCACGTTAAAGGTAATCAAATTTCTTACTTAGTAGATTTCTCTGGCAAAACTCTTCACAAAAGAGGTTATAGGAAATCCTTTATTGATGCGGCTATGAGAGAAACTCTTGCTGCTACAGTATTAAAAAGATCTGAGTTCCGTAGAGTACTTGAGAGTGAAGAAGAACTTGAAGTTATTCCTACTCTATTAGATCCTTTCTGTGGCTCTGGAACAATTCTTATCGAAGCTGCTCTTTGGATTAGTAAAGTAGCACCTGGTTTAATTGATGTTGATAGATTTTCATTCTACAGGCTTCCTCTTCATGATGAAGCAGTATGGAAAAAAGTCCTTGATGCAGCTATTTTAGAAGAAGAAAAAGGCATTGAAAAAGAGTATAAATTCTATGGTTGGGATATTGATCCTAAATCAATTGAAGTTGCTAAAAAAAATGCTCAAGCCGCTGGTGTTCTTGATAAAATTCAATTTGAAGTTAAAGACTTTACAAAAATCACCCAAGAAGATGTTCCATCTTCAACAGGTTATATAGTTACAGACCCTCCATATGGTATCAGATTAGCTGATAACCAAATAGATTTATTATACCAAAGTATTGGTAAACAATTAAATAGTTTCTTTGGTGGATGGAATGTTTCAATAATTTGTGGAGAACAAGAACTTCTTAGTTTCATTAACATGAAACCAAATAGAACTAACAGTGTAAACAATGGTGGAATTGATTGCCAAATCGCTCATTATTATGTATTTAGTGATGAAGAAAGAGAAGAAATGACACGTAAGGCTATCGATAAGAAAGCTGAAAGACTTGCCACTCCTCTAAGTGATGGTGCTCAAATGGCATACAATAGATTAGTTAAAAATCTTGAAGCTCTTAAACCTATCATGGAAAAAGAAGGTGTAACAAACTATCGTATTTACGATGCTGATATGCCAGAATATAGTGCTGCAATTGATATTTATGGTAATCAATTTATTAATCTCCAAGAATATGCAGCACCATCATCAATTCCTGAAGAAGATGCACAAAGAAGACTTGAAGAGTTAATTTTTGCAACTGAAAGAGCAACAGGCATCGATATTGATAATATTTTTGTTAAAAGCAGAACTCCTCAAAAAGGAGCTAATCAATATAACAAGATAGCAAACAAAAATAGATTCTATATCATGAAAGAAAATGGTTCTAAATATCTTGTAAACTTTCAAGACTATCTTGATACTGGAGTTTTCTTAGATCATCGTCCAGTTAGAAAATTGATTAGTGAAATGAGTGAAGGAAAAAGATTCTTAAACCTTTTCTGTTATACAGGTACAGCAACTATTCAAGCAGCTAAGGGTGGAGCTTTAAGCACAGTTAGTGTTGATTCATCAGCAACTTATCTTGATTGGGCTGAAAGCAATATGGAATTAAATGCTTACAAAGGCATGAACCATTTCTATTATAAAGAAGATTGTATGTCTTTCTTATATAACACACATGATAAATATGATTTAATCTTCTGTGACCCTCCAACTTTTAGTAATAGTAAAGGTCGTGATTCATTTGATGTTGATAGTGACCATAAACGTCTTATCCACTTATGTATGCGACATTTAGATGAAAATGGTGTTTTAATATTTAGTAACAACTATAGAAAATTCAAATTAGATGAATACATTTATCAGGATTATGATGTAAAAAATATTTCACTAGATACTATTGGAGAAGATTTTAAAAGAGATCTAAAAATTCATCAATGTTATCTTATTACAGAAAGAAAGATTGTTAAATTAAACAATAAAACTAAAATTACTGTAAAAAGAAAAGTAGCAGGTTCCACTGATTTAGATGCTAGTTATGTTGAAGAAACTATTTCTGAAGCAGAAGTTATATCTACACCAGAAGTTATATCTA
>JAENWY010000053.1 GCA_016649775.1 Spirochaetaceae bacterium | reverse complement strand
AGAATGTAATAAGTATAAAAGCTCAAGCAATCAAACTATTAAAAGAACAATTTGAAAGCTACAGTGGAATAAAATATGAAACTTTAGACAAATTTACTAATATAAACTTAACTATTGATATGAGGGCCTTAAATACCCTCATTAATATTGCAAAAGCTCAAACAGATGTTAACAAAGAAGCATTAAGATTAATACAAGAAGAAACAAACGGACTTTATGTAGATGGTAGTCTTAGTTCTAATATAGGTTTAGATGTAACTACAAGTGCAACTGCTACCTATTCTTTTAAAAATTATTCATTCTCAAGTGGCCTATCAGGTACTTACAATTATTCAACCAAAGTTTTATCTCCTTATGTTACAGTTGCAGCTACCTACTCTAGTGAGTCTAATACCAAAAGTAAAAGTTTAAAAATATTAGCAGCTGAAAATTTAGTTCAAAAAAGTAATCTTGATTACCAAGATGCAATAGCTAATCACAGTTTAACAGTATTTTCTCTTCAAAATAATATTCAAGAATCAAATCTAGAATTACAACAATTTGAAATTGAAAGAAGTGTTAATACTCAATCATTAGCTAATACACAAACATTATATGATAATGGTTTTGCAACTGATACAGAATTAACTAAAGCTAAGAACTTATGTGCCTTAGATACAATTAACGAACAACAAATTAAACTAGCTCGTTTAATCATTAAAAATAATATTGATAAAGAATTTCTATAGGAGATAAATGGAAATGACAACTAAAGAAACCGATAAGAAAGAATTAAGTACAGAAGAAAAAGTTCAAAATACAATTAGTAATAAAAAGAAAATGGCAAAAAGAAAAAAATTAATTAGAAATGTTGTTGTACTAATAATTGTTATTGGAGGAATATATGTATATTCAAATTACAAAAGCACAGGATACTTTCCTTGGCAAAATGTAAAAACCATTGAGGCATTAAAGGCACCTGTTCCTAAAGAATTTATTGTAAAAAAACTAAAGTATTCAACTACTGTTGATATTAGTGGAGAATTGGAACCACTTAATACACAATCGGTACATTCTAAATCTGCAGGTACTGTAACCTCAGTATTAGTTATAAAAGGCGACAGTGTTAAAAAAGGTGATTTACTAGTAACAATTGATGATACAAATATTCAATACAATATTGCAAAACTAGAATCAGAAATTAAATCTTCTAAGCTTAAAGGGACTTCAAGTGATGTTGAATTACTCCAAATGGAATTAAAAAGTTACAAATCTGAATTAGAGGATACAAAACTATATGCACCTATTAGTGGTATTGTTTCAATTCTTAATGTTGAAGTTGGAGATTACGCTGTGCAACAAGATAATTGTGCTACAATAATTGATCCAACCAAGTTGATTGCTAATGTTGATATTGACGAAATCGATTTAAGATATATTACCACATCAAGTATTGCAAATATCACATACGAATCACTTCCTGGAGTAATGAGTAAAGCTAGAATTTCTTATATGCCTTATGCAGGCACTTTATCAACAGAAGGTATTGGGGTTAAAAATGTTGAATTCACAATTGATAATCCACCAAAGGGAATTTACCCAGGTTATTCCTTTGGAGGAACCATTGAAGGTACTAGTCAAGAAGAAATAATTATTCTATCTGATGAGGCTGTTAAAACTGATGATAAGGGCTCATATGTATTGAAGAAAACAACTACAACACCAGAAAAAATATATGTTACTACTAACAATTTAAGTGAAGGTTATGTCGAAATATTAACAGGAAATTTAATTGATGGCGATACTGTTTTAGTAATGCCAATAGTTACTGCTAAAGCTGCTAGCTCATCATCAGGATTACTTGGTGGAAACTTAATGGGTGGTGCTCATGCGCCAGGGGATAGTAGATACATACGTAAAAACTAACAGAGGAAAAAGTTATGGACACAATTATAAAAATAGATAGAGCAAGTAGATTTTATAATGTTGGGGATATTACTGTAAAAGCATTAGAGAATATTTCACTTGAAATTAAAAAGGGTGAATTCACTTCAATAATGGGACCCTCTGGTTCTGGTAAATCAACACTCATGAATCTAATAGGATGTTTAGACTCTCCATCAGACGGTAACATTTATATAGATGGTCAACCAACCTTTAATATGGATGAGGAAGATCTAGCGTATTTAAGAAATAACAAAGTTGGATTTATATTCCAACAATTTAATCTACTTTCAAAGCTAACCGCTCTTGAAAACGTAATTACCCCACTTCTTTACTCTGATGTTAAGAAAAAAGACAGAGTAATACTAGCAAAAGAGGCCTTAAGAAAAGTAGGACTAGAAGATAGGATGTATCACAGGCCTAATGAAATGTCTGGAGGTCAAAAACAAAGAGTTGCTATTGCAAGAGCAATAGTAACTAACCCTTCTATCATACTAGCTGATGAACCAACTGGTGCCCTAGATTCAAAAACAGGAAAACAAATAATGGAAGTATTTTGGCATCTTCATGAAGAAGGAAGAACTATTATCGTTGTTACCCATGATATAGAATTAGGAAATCAGTGCTTAAGGCAGATACATATTAAAGATGGACACCTAGTAGAGGATAAAAAATGATAATTGAAAATACAAAACTAGCATTTAAAGCAATGATAGGTAGTAAGCTTAGAACTCTACTTTCCTTACTTGGTATTGTAATAGGTGTTGCCTCAGTTGTTACAATTTTAACATTAGGTCAATCCATTCAAACAAATATCACAAAGTCTATTTCAAGTGCTGGTCCTGATTTAATCACATTTTCTCCTAGATCTTATAGCAAATCTATTTCTATGTTCACTGAGAAATATGCTAGTAACATAAAAGCACTTTCTCCTGATATAGAGACTGTAATGGCTATTGATCAAGGTAATTCAACTATTAGAGTTGGACAACAAAATGATTCTACTACTGTATATGGAGTACCAAGCGATTATAGCAATAACCTCGCAATGACTTTTTCTAGTGGTGAATTCTTTAATTTAACTCAAAGTATTACTTCAAGACAAGTTGTAGTTCTAGGTTCGAATGTAGCAACGGGATTATTCCCCACCGGTAATGCTGTAGGACAAAACGTTATGCTCTATAGAGGTACTCAAGGAAAACCATATAAGGTTGTAGGTGTAGTAGAAGATAAAGATGCAATATTCTCACTGAATTTTAACTATAGTGTTTTTATTCCATACTCTACTTATCAATCAAGATTTAGTAAATCCAGTTATGTACATTCATACATTATAAAAGTTACTGATCAAAATAATACACTTGGAGTTTCTAATACAGTTGAAAATTATTTTAACACTAAAATAGGAAAAGATTACTTTAGAATTATTTCTCCTACAACTGTAGCTAAAATGGCAACTTCTGTTACCTCAACACTTAGTTCATTCCTAGCAGCAATTGCAGCTATTAGTTTACTTGTTGGTGGTATTGGTATAATGAATATTATGCTTGTATCAGTATCGGAGAGAACAAAAGAGATTGGTATACGAAAGGCCCTCGGAGCTGCTCCATCAGTAATTAGAGGACAATTCATTTGTGAGTCCCTAGTAATTACTTTGATAGGTGGTTTAATAGGAGTTGCAATTGGGCTAATTGCTTCCTATGCATTCTCTGTTTCAATGGGAACAACCTTTGTAATTAGTACCTTCTCCATAATACTTTCAATGGGATTCAGTATGTTAATAGGTTTATTCTTCGGCTGGTATCCAGCTTTAAAAGCCTCCAAACTTGATCCAATTGAAGCCCTAAACTATGAATAGAATCAATTAGTTTAAAGAAAACAGAACTCACATCTATTATGATATAGTACCTCTAAAGTAGACACAATATTTATTGAAACTACTTTGGAGGTATTTATTTATGGCTATAGTCTTAAGTCTCTTAAGAAAACAACACTGTTTTATGACTTAGAATAATCAATTCCAGAGGTTTGTTAATACAGTTATACCCTTTAATTAAAGTTGCAATACAGACACTAGGAAATTTAGTTTTATGAAAATTATAAATTTCATTTCAAAATAGGTAGCACAATAAAAGCTATAAATCTTTCTATATTCATGTTTTTCATATTTTTTACCTTATTGCAAGGAGACTATAAAAAATGAAAGGAGGATGGGAATTTTAATATATTATAAGTACGTAATTAAGTTATATGAAAATTTAACTACCTATATAGTAAGCCTAATGATATAACTTCATACAATAATTTGAATAAACATTGATTAGAATATATAACTATTGACATATCTTACATTGTAAAATATATTATTAATATATAAGGTAATTAAACAATATTTTAAATCCAAGGAAGTAAAAAATTATGAAAAAGAAAATTTTAGCATCATTATTAATAGCATCAATAGCAATAACAGGTTTATTTGCTTATCAATCTTCAAATGTAGTTCTCAATACAACTATATTACCTAATGAGTATACTTTTGAATTACAAAAGGCTGGAGCATCACTAGGAAATTCTTATACTGAAGTTGTTCCACTTAATTCAACTGGTGGAACAACTGATAACTTTTCAGTTGTCACAATAGCTGATGGTAATATTAATTCAAGAATAACATTTAAAACAGCAATAACAACTGGACAATTTATATCAACTGATTCTAGTGCTGAAATTCAAAATACAGGTTGGTATCCAGTAATTAAAGATTATTCTGGTTCTGTTAATAACCAACGTCAAGAAGTCGTTAGTTTTAACGCTACCGATTATTTAGCTGATGGTGCTTTTAAAGAACCATCTTTAGGTTCTTATTCAGTTGAATTCAAACCTGGTAAACATTTTGCTGGTACTGAAATAGCTAGATTTGCTCTACAATATAAAGGTGATGATGAAATTGTTGCTGGCTCTTATCAGAGCACAACTATTATAGAAATTACAACATAATAATTTGATACTTTAACAGTACAAATTTCAGTAAAAAAGAACTATTACTAAAGCTAAAAATGCTATATGTAATAGTTCTTTTTATTTAATGTTTCAATTAATATTGAAATTAAAACATTATAAATTATCTTGTTGAACTTTTAAAAGCTCTTGTAATAGAAATTTACACCCTAATAATACATCGTTAAAGGTATCTTCAAAATTACCAGTATACCAAGGATCTGCTATATCTCTATCCAGGTTGGCATAATTTAGAAGAAGTTTAATTTTTGAATAATCTTCTAAGTTTATAATTCTTTTAAGATTAGAAATATTGTTTTTATCCATGCAAATTAAAAGGTTTGCTTTCTGTGCCTCCTGAGTTGTTATTTGAACGGCTCTATGAGGAAAAATAGGTATTTTATTCTTTTTAAGAATCTTAATTGTTCCTCTATGAATTGGATTGCCTATCTCTTCCCTAGAAGTTGCACTAGAGTTTATCTCAAAAAGATTCTTCGTATGAGATTCATTAACTAAATAAGTCATAATCATTTCTGCCATAGTAGATCTACATATATTACCATGGCATATAAAATTTATTTTTATCATAACTTATATAATATTAGGATTACTTAGAACAACTCTCATAAGTATATCATTAGGAACAGGTGTTAATACATAATTACCTTGTCCTTTCATTATTACAAATTGTACTATTCCATTAACTTTCTTTTTATCTTTCAAAATAAAATTAATAAAATCGAGCCAATCACCTCGGCCTATCTTGTAATCAATATTATATTTATAAGTAGCAAATAATTTCTTTGCTGCTTCAACATAAGTTTTGGGGGTTAATCCCATATAATATCCAGCATCAAGAGCACAAGCACAACCCCAAGCAACTCCTTCACCATGGGAAAATTTACTAAATCTACCACTTGATTCAAGAGCATGTCCAAAAGTATGCCCTAAGTTTAAAGCTTGTCTAATTCCCAATTTCTCTTCAGGATCTTGTTCAATATAGGTTTTTTTTACTTCTAAACTAAGTTGTAATAAACTAAGTAATGTTTTTGGATCTCTTTCAAGAATTTGAGATTTCCTTGAAATTAAAAACTTATACAGAATTTCATCTTTAGATAAAACTGCATGTTTTAAAACTTCAGCTAACCCGTTATGATATTCTCTCTCATTTAAACTTTTTAAAGTTGCAGGACAAATAAGAACATCTTCAGCAGGATAAAAAGAACCTATTAGATTTTTTCCACCCATAAAGTCAAATCCTGCTTTACCTCCAATTGTGGCATCTACCATGCAGAGAAGTGAAGTTGGAACTAAGACAAGCTTACACCCTCTCATATAAATTGATGCAGAAAAGGCTGCTAAATCACAGACTACTCCACCACCAAATCCGATTATATAATCATCTCGCCCAAGACCTTCTTGAACAGCTGTTCTTAAAATCTTTTCAACTGAGCTTAAAGTCTTTGAGGATTCACCAGGTTCAAGTATTATATTATTTGGGGGCATTCTTTTGAATAAATTAGCCGTATTCGAATCCGCAACAATTAAGGCTCTATTCCCATAAAAACCTAGCATAGATGAGAGTTCTGTCAAATCTTCTAAATATGATACTTTTGTTGTTTTTCCGCCAGAAAGTGTTACTGTCATTTGTTCATTCATACTTTATATAATATCTTACAATTTGTATTTTGCCTATATTTATTCATTTTATATTTATAGTTATTAGCAAAATATATTTGTAACATATCAAATTCATATGTGTTTTTACAATGGAATATTGCTTTAGTAATATAAATTAAATTTTTCTTCCGAAGACACTCTCTAAAAAATAATTCAGATGAAACTTCAATAAGAAATTTAAAATTTAAGCTTCAACTTTTTCTATTTCACTTGAAAATAATAGGCAATTAAACCATTATGACGCTATGGAATATTATTTAGATAACGCAGCAACTACTAAGATCAGCGAAAGTGCCTTGAAGGCATATATAGATACGGCAACAACATATTTTGCTAACCCTTCTACAAACTATAAAGCAGGACAAAATGCAAAACTTAAACTTGAAGAAACAAGAGATGAAATAGCCAAGATATTAGATGTTTCTTCAAATTATATTTATTTTACATCAGGTGGCAGCGAATCAAATTCAATAATTTTAAGTTCACTTTTGTGGAACAATAGTCCAGGTGAAGTTATAATTAGTAAAATTGAACATGCTTCAAATAGTGAATTTGCAAGAATACTAAAAGAAAAAGGTTGGAAAGTAAGCACAATTGATGCACCTCAGGGTTTTATTAATCCCAATAAATTGAAATCTATGATGAATGATCGAGTTCGAATGGTTTGTCTTCAATATGTTAACAATGTAATTGGTTCAATTCAAAACATAGAGGAATTAGTTAAAATTGTTAGGTTAAAAGAAAAAGAATATAATAGAAAAATTCACTTCCATACAGATGCTGTTCAAGCATTAGCTAAAATACCCTTTAGTTTAAAAGAGCTTGATGTTGATAGTGCTTCTTTTTCTGCTCACAAATTCCATGGTCCTAGAGGAGTTGGAATTTTATACACTAGATTAGTAAATCAACAACCTCTTTCAAAGGCTGGTGGCCAAGAAAGAGGAGTTAGAGGAGGAACTGAAAACCTTCCTGCTATTGTGGCAATGAGTGTAGCCTTAAAAGAACAACTTGGAACGACAACTATTAAACCAAGTTGTTATGATCGAATATATGACTTAAATCTATATCTTCGAAACAATCTTCACACACACCTTTTATCACCTAGAGGAAATTATAGTCCCTATATATTAGCTTTTTCAGTAGCCCCATTTCCATCAGAAGTATTCACTAGAATGCTAAATGATAAAGGATTTTATGTATCTTCGGGTTCTGCTTGTAGTAATAATGTAAAAGCAAAAGGTGAAAGCATATTAAAAGCCATGAATTATTCAAGCGAACTATCTAAAGGTAGTATAAGAATATCACTTTGTGATAAAACTACAAAAGAAGAAATAGTAGCAGTAGTAAACGAAATTAACAATTTATATGATAGTGTTGTAAGGTAGGAAATAATGGGAACGAGATTGTACTTAGTAAGACTTGGTGAAATATCCTTAAAAGGATTAAACAGACCATTCTTTGAAAAAAAATTAAAAAATAATATTAAAACAAAACTTAGACCATACCATAACATGGTAAGTAAACAGAAAGGTCGATTATTTTTCGAAATAGATGAGAGTTGTAGCAGAGAGCAATGTGATTTAGCTTTTTCAACCACTTTTGGTGTAGTTGGATATACAGAAGCTGTACGTGTTCAAAAAGATATGGATAAAATAAAAGAAAAAGTAAGAGAAGTTCTTGCAAACTCAACTTTTAGTAATGAAGGCTCTTTTAAAGTAGAAACTAAACGAGCTGATAAAAAATTCCCTTTATCTTCTTATGAAATTTCATGTGAACTAGCTGATGTAGTAAATGAGAGTTTTCCGGATTTAAAGGTTTCATTAAAAAATCCAACTCATACTTTATATATTGAAATAAGAAATAGTACATACATCTATACAACTATGAAAAGTGGCCCTAATGGACTACCTGTTTCAACAGCTGGAAAAGGAATGTTATTACTTTCAGGCGGAATAGATAGCCCTGTAGCAGGTTATAGAATGGCAAGTAGAGGTATGAAATTAGAATGCATTTACTTCCATGCTTATCCTTATACTAGTGATATGGCATTAGAAAAAGTAAAAATGCTTGCTTCTAAAATTGCACCATTTTTACAAGGAACTAGACTACATGTAGTTGGTTTTACAGAACAACAACTTTGGATTAAAAGTCATAGTGAAATTGATGAAACAACCTTAATGTTTAGAGCTTGTATGATGAAAGTTGCTACAAAATTGGCTCATAAATATGATGGAACTGCTTTAGTAACTGGTGAAGCATTATCTCAAGTTGCTTCACAGACACTTGATTCAATGGCCTTTACAAATACAACAACTGACATGCTAATTATTAGACCTCTTGTAGGTATGAATAAAGAAGAGATTATGAGAACTGCTGAAAATATTGATACTTATAAAACTTCAATTTTACCTTATGAGGATTGTTGTGTTATATTCTCACCTAAACATCCATTAACAAGACCTGATGTTGAAATTGAAAATGCACATTATGAAAAAATGGGAATTGATGAATTATTAGATAAAGCCGTTGAAGAAACAGTAACATATGATTTTTTTGCCAATGGTAAAGAAAAACTCTATAGTGAAGAAGAAGAAACCACTGCTAATTTAGAGATAAACCCTCTAGTTCAAGAATAATTAAAGAGATCCAATAAAAAAAAGACAAAATATTTACTATGGCTCATATATATGGACAACTGAAAAGTACACCGCCCATATTATAGGAGTCATTGTAATTTAATTATTTTGTCTTTTTTATTTATTGTATAATTATAAAAAGCTAACTAGTTCTAATTAATTTGTCAAAACTTAATTCTTTATACAGGCCTGTTTTAGTAAAATGGTATTCACCACTAAAGTTAGAAAAACTTTCTATAGAATCTACATAGGTAAAATTAATATTAGAATAGATTGCTCTATTAATATCAATTGAATAAACATAAGAGTCATATATTTTGCCAATAGAGTCATCCATTTTTTGAGTATAAGAGGATATTATAACATCAGTAATTTTTGGGCTAAGATTAAAGCTAATACCTGAAAAGTATAATGCTAAAGAGGTAACACAATGGAGATAGTTTAATTGTATAACTTTTTTACTAATATTTTTCTGTTTAAACTTACCGCTCTTTAAAATCTGAATTTCAGTAGCTGGTAAATCCTCCACCTCTGGTAAATCAAGGGATAAAAAGATCTTATTATTATTGACTTCAAAATCAATATTGAATTCTACGGGAAGCTTAATATTTGAAAAAATACGTGCTATCTCTTCTTCAACACTTTGTTCATCACCAGCTAATAACTTATTATAATATTCCAAAGCATTTGTATTAGAGACCATCACCTTCTTATCAAATTCAATTCTTTTTTTCTCTTGAACAGTTTCCCACTCTTCTTTTAATTTTGTAATTGCTGAATTAATAAAGTCTTTCTTACGAGAAATATAAGTCCAAAAAACTTTCTTACTTATTTTCCTCTTAGCTTCTTCTTCACAAATTTGTAGTTTTTCATGCTCTGGAAATTCTTCTTCTTTATATTGCTTAGGAAATTTGAGATTGTTTTCTAATTTTAATAAATTATTCTCAAATTCTTCATTCTTGATTAAAGGAGGTGTTTTCAAATGTATATTAACTATACTATCGATTAAATTAGCACTTTCCACTAGTTTTTTATTCACAAACTTTTTTAATAAATCTTGATAGTCTTGAGATCTTATAACCTTATTATAGAGAACTCTATTTGTAACAACGTTATGATTTTCATCAGTAATTGTTGCAGTTCCATCATCCTCAAACGATATATTAAATATACTTGATGTAGTTGTAGTTTGTGTTCTAGTTCTACTTTTAGTTCCAGTATTAGAATTATTATTGCTTCCACCTACTCTTTTTCTATCATAGATTCCAGTTCCTGGAATACCTGTATTTACGAAAGTTCCATTTCTTGAATGATTTAATGATAATCCAGGAATACCCACAGTAGAACTAATTCCAGATTTAGATAAATTAATATAAACACCCTTACAAATTCTAATTCTCTTTCTATATCGCAAAATAAATTACCTCGATAAATATATTATATTTGCATATACTAAACCATAAGTGATATTTATGCAAATAATTAGATAAGTAATAAATATTTAAATACTTAGTAATAGATCTACATTAAAAGTTTGTTTTAGTAATGAATAATATAGTTTAGCACCAATATTGTAAGGAGCTGATAAAATAGAAGTTGTATCTAAACTATTTGTTAAATAAGCTTTTAGAAATATTTCACTAGAAACTAAGTTAATTTCTCCGTCTGAGTTAAAGGGAGAAAATTCTTCCACATTTAATCCTGTTAAGAATATTATTCTATTAAAATAAAAGGGAAGTATAAAATTATAGCCTTTTTGAATTTCTCTCGAATAAAGCACAGTATT
>JAENWY010000331.1 GCA_016649775.1 Spirochaetaceae bacterium | reverse complement strand
TTTTTTTTGTAGTTTAACTATTCCCTTCTTAGAAAGAGCATTAATCCTTATATCTAGAGGCTCAGAGGATTGGTAGTGAATAAAATTATCACTTTCACTAATAACCTTTAAAGAATCGGCAATTTTCTTCTCATTTATAAGGCCATCTTTATAATGGGGGTTAATACTCATATATCCTGTTCCCAGTAATGTCAAGTTTTGGAAAAAGTGTGTTCCTTGACTAGGTTCAACTTGAAAACCTTTAAGTCCTGTTTCAACTATTAAGCTAGCCTTAGAAATTTGAGTCCAAGAGGCAGGTATTCCGAGCCAAGGATCGCTAGAGCCTAGTCGACCTGCGACTACTAACATATAAGGAATATCTTCTTTATTAAAATAAGCATTATACTTTTCAATTTCTTGTGGCATCTTTGCCATATTAGCAGAATTAAATTTATCCGTTTTGATTAATACTAAATCTTTTATGTCCTCTATTATTCCATTTCCCATTACTGAATTAGAATATATTAGAGAATCTTCTATTTCTTCATCTGTAATAGCTACACTTTCTTCTTCATAACCTTCTGCAATTGGTCTAATTTGGAGAATACTGAATTCCGGTTGCTTAGGCTCTTTTTTATTTAAGTTAACGGCAAACTCTATTTCAATTGGAGTTCCCATCGCTTCTTTTCCAAGTTGTAATAAATCTTTTACAATATTTGCAAGGGGGAAGTAGTCATATTGCAATATACCATTGAATGTAATAACTTTTTCACCTTTTGCCCTAAAACTTTCGCTTAGATTTCCCATCTCATCAATAGTGCTTGCACACCCTCTAAGGGTTTCAGGATATTTAGCAGCTTCTTTAATATCTAATAACTTTAAATTATCAATATCTTTTAGAGGGTTATAACTTTCTCTCATGTCTAATGCGTAGAACTTTGTCTGACTGAAGGAACTACCTCCTCCCAGAAAGTGAACTGGACGTTTTGGATTTTTAGGAGAGAATCGTAATACACTCCCATTATCTACAACAGATTTACCAAATCCAAATGATATCATTCCTATTCCATCAGTAGTTTTTTCTTCTTTAAGGGGATAATAATTTAGAGAGCGAGCTACACCGCTAATATTAGGATACCAGTAATCACCATGATTTGAACCAATTATTTGTTGAATAACTATAGCCATTTTTTCTTCTTCAATCATATGATCAGTCGCATTTAGATAATCTCTAGCTTGTTTAAAATAGGTTGAGGCCCATACAGTTTTAATTGCAATTTCAAGCTCATTTAACCTTTTGTCCTCTTCACCTATATTTGCTATCATACAAGTTTCATAAACTCCAGCAAATGGTTGAAAATGAGAATCTTCCAAGAGAGAAGAGGATCTAACAGATATGGGCTGTTTTATTACATCTATAACATCTATTAAGTCATCAATTAGGTCTTTTGGCATCCTACAGGATAAGAATTTAATTAGAATATCATTGTTACTGTAATCTTCAACAATAAATTCTTTAAGGTTGTTTATTTCAATAAATCTGTCAAATACATCTGTAGCAATAACAACTGTACGAGGTATAGCTAAATAAATATCTGGATATTTATCACATAGATGATTATCTCTAACTTCTTTCTCAATGAAAGCTAAACCTCTTCCCTTGCCTCCAAGTGAACCTGATCCTATTCTACTAAAAAATAATGTTTCATCATAATAATCTCGATTAAATGAAGCTATAACGCCTTTTGTTCTTTCTGATCTATAATGCTTTATTAATTCAATAGTATATTGTCTTGCCTTTTCTGCATCTTGTTTACAGGTAATACTAAACTGAATTGGTTTTAATTTCGCAGATAAAGTATAAAGACTCTGAGCTCTGAGCCATCTTGAATAATCATCCCTTTCTGAATGATATAAAAAGGATTCCACAGGAACGGTAGCAAAAGCCTTTTGTAATTGGCTCATACTAGCGGCTTCACAGATTGTTTCACCAGTCTTGGGATCTTTAAATAGGAATGGTCCAAAACCATAGAAATTTATAACATAAT
>JAENWY010000188.1 GCA_016649775.1 Spirochaetaceae bacterium | reverse complement strand
CACAGTGTTGTTGAAAATTCAGAAAATAGCCTTTTTTAGCTCCTAATTAGCTTATTCTTAAAGACTTACAAAAAACGATGTATTTTTTGCCCACTTTTTTCATTTTGATACTCCACTAAATAACAAAATCAAAATTAAAGTTTTTCTCTATAAGCAGTTGGTGTTATTCCTAAAAATCTTTTAAATATTTTTGTATAATATCCAGGATTTAGAAATCCACAATTATAAGCAATTTCACTGATATTAATAGTGGAATTTTTAAGCAAGTATATGCTCTTATTAATTCTATAAGCATTTAAATAATATAAAAAATTGACTCTGGTTACTTCTTTAAACAATCTAGAAAGATGTGTTTCAGAAACACTCAACTTAGTTGCTGCCTCTTGTAATCCAATAGCCTTATTATAATTTTCATTGATAAATGTAATTGCTGAATTAATTAAATGATTGTTGAAAATTTTTTCTAAAGGTACCACTTCATTTTCTATTTTTTCTTTAGATTGTAAAATTTTCTCTGCATCTAATTCTTTAACGATGTTTGAAATTGTTTTTATCAATTCATCATTATCAACAGGTTTTAAAAGATAATCTTCGACACCAATTCTAATGGCTTTCTTCATATATTTATAATCACTATAGCCAGATAAAATTACGCTTCTTATATCAGGAAATTTAGAAATCATCTCAAGCCCATCCATTCCAGGTAATCTAATATCTGAAATAACAATGTCGGGACTTAATTCTCTTATAACTTTTTCACCTTCAATACAGTCTGATGCTTTAGCTATTAACTTAACACCAAGACTTTGCCAATCGACCATTAATTCTAGTTCTTTCAGCATAATTAATTCGTCTTCTACTATTATTAAACTATAACTCAATTACATCACCACCATATTTTATATCAGTTTTTTATTAAAATCTTTCAATTATTTTATTACACATATGTAATAATTTATCAACACTACCTTGATTGATAGTAATACAAAATTAGTATAATACATAGATTTTTGACCTATAAGATCTTATTTAATTTCTATTATTTAAATTATTAATGAAAGCGCTTAAGGGATTGAATAATTCTTCTAAATCATCAAAATGCAAGGTTGCATATTCATCAAGATAAGTTGGCATCTTATTAACAATTACAATTTTCTTATTCTTTTGCGCAGCATATAAGGGAAAGGATGATGCAGGTTGTACAACAAGAGAAGATCCTAATACTATAGCTAAATCACAATCGCTAAACATATGCTCAGCTCGCATTAAAATAGAACTATTTAAGCCCTCACCATAAAAAACAATATCCGGTTTTATAACACTACCACAACGGGTACAATGAGGTACCTCATCTTTTAAGACAATCTTAGCAATTGTCTCATAATCATAATGTTCTCCACATTGGATGCAGTATTGGTGTTTTGCGGATCCATGAACTTCATAGACTTTTTTATTACCAGCTCGACTGTGTAACATATCAATATTTTGGGTAAAAATACCATCAAGATATCCTTTCTTTTCCATCATAGCTAAGGTAGTATGAACAATATTTGGTTCATAATCTTCTAATTTATACCATACATCTTTAGCCCATGCATAAAAAACATCTGGGTGAAGATTAAAAAAGCCTATATCTAAGATTTGTTCAACATTCATACCATTCCATACATCACTATATAAACCATGGGTTGATCTAAAATCTGGAATACCACTCATTGTTGATATACCCGCACCACTTAAGACAACGGTGCTTTTACTATTTTTAATTAAACTAGTTAATTCGTTAAATTTCTCATTAAAGTTTTTCAAAATAAACCTCTTATAACAGAATAATCCTAGGAGTATAATTTTACAAGTAAAAAAAGCATCTAATACTAAATACTGTTACATATCTAAGATTAAATACTTTAGTGAAAATATTTAAATATTATTTAATAGCTCTTCCTACAACGGTATTACCATTAATGCCTAAGTATTCAACCTCAGCAATATCATCAATAGAAATATTGTCATTATGACTGAAGGCAACCCTTTCATTATGTTCACCACGACCTAAGTATTGCTCTTTATCATCACGGGATACTTTGGTAACTAAAACTTTATGAACACCCTTTGCCAAAATTGTTTTTTCTACTGCAAATATTTCATGTTGTCTTTCAATAATTGCTTGAAGACGTCTTAATTTTACCTCATGAGATATTTGACCATCCATTTTTGTAGCAGGTGTTCCTTCACGAGGATTCCAATAATACATAAAAGCCTCAGTACAACGAAGATAATTCATCATTATTTGAGTATCTTCATACTCATCTTCACTTTCACCTGGGAAACCAACCATAACGTCAGTAGAAAATGTAATATTAGAATCAGCTGCTCTAATTTTATCAATTAAAACCTTTAAAGATGCACTATCATAGCGTCTATTCATAAGTTTTAAAATTCTATCATTTCCGCTTTGAATGGGTAGATGTATGTGTTTAGCTACTTTCTTCTCATTTTTAATAACTTCAATTAATTCATCACTGAAATCTTTTGGATGTGGTGATTCAAATCTAACCCATTCAATATTTCCAGCATTTTGAGCTACTTTTTCAAGCAATTGAGGGAATCTTATTTCATTACCAGCTTCATCTGTGTATTTATAACTATTAACATTTTGTCCTAAGAGAGTAATTTCTTTAACACCTTTAGAATCTAAAAATTTTATCTCTTCTATAACTTCTTGTAGATTTCTTGAGACTTCTCTTCCTCTAACATAAGGGACAATACAGTAAGTACAGAAATTATTACAACCATTCATAATAGGTACAAAAGTTGAAACATCACCTTCTTTATAATAATTCTTTAGAAAATTATAAGTTTCTTCACTTTCTATTTTCTTATGACTACCTAAAGCTACGTCAACTATTTTTAGTTTATCATTAGTACCAAATACATAATCAATTTGGGGAGCATCCTTAATTAAAGTATCTTTTAATCTTTCAGCCATACATCCCATAACTACCAGTATCATTGGATGCTCTGATTTAATTCTTGAATAGTTACCTATTCTACCCCAAACTCTATTTTCTGCACTCTTTCTAACAGAACAAGTGTTTATAATAGCAATATCTGCCTCTTCACACGTTTCTGCTTCTGTTAAACCAATGCCTCTTAATTGCATTTCGAGAGCTTCGCTCTCTGCAATATTCATTTGACATCCATATGTCTCAAACCAATACCTCTCTATTTGTTTTGGTTTTTTATATCTCGCCATTATATTTCCTCTGTGGAGTGCATTTTTGCACTCTTCATTGTATTTTCCATTAACATTGCAATAGTCATTAATCCGACGCCTCCTGGAACAGGAGTAATTGCACTTACACAACTAGATACATCATCAAAGTCTACATCGCCTACGACTCTATAGCCTTTTTTTCTAGTTTCATCATCAATTCTATTTATACCTACATCAATAATTACTGCATCTTTTTTTACCATATCTGCTTTAACAAATAATGGTTTTCCTATAGCAGCAATTAAAATATCTGCAGTTTTTGTTATTTCTTTAAGGTTTACAGTTTTACTGTGAACAATAGTAACAGTAGCATCACGTCCTTTTTGTATTAAAAGAGATGCCATGGGTTTTCCAACAATATTTGATCTACCAAGGATTACAACATGTTTACCTATTGTTGAAATATTATAATAATCAAGTATTGATAAAACACCATTAGGAGTACAACTTACAAAGCAATCAAGACCAATTAATAATTTTCCTACATTAATAGGATGAAAACCATCAACATCTTTATTAGGGTTAATTGCTTCAATAACTTTTTGCTCATCTAGACCATTGGGAAGAGGCATTTGAACTAAAATACCATGAACCATTTTATCATTATTAAGCTCTTCTACCAAAGCTAATAAGTCAGCTTCACGGGTATTTGCACTCAACAAATAATCTTTATGAGCAAACCCTAATTTTATACAAGCCTTTTTTTTACTATTTACATAATATTGACTCGCTGGATTATCACCAACAAGAATAACAGCCAATTGAGGTGCATACCCATTTTGTTTAATAAATTCATCACATTCAATACTTAATTTATCTAATTTTGCATTAGCAACTTCTTTTCCAGATAATACTTGCATATAAGGACTCCTTAATGATTTTTATATCATATATTACTAAAAATTACACTATTGAAATATTATTTTTTTAATGATAGAAATCATAATTAATATAGATTTTATGTGTAGTTTGTGTAGATTTTCTAAACTCAGTAGTTTTTGTCCAAAAATAACAGTGACAAAATATTAAAATATGAATAAGATACAAACATAATATTATTGTTTAACAAATGTATATTAAATAATTTAATATATATAAATTACATTAAATTGAGGGTTTATGAAACGAAAATTACTTTTATTATTAGCTACACTAATACTCTTTAGTGGTAGTCTTTTTGCAGATGAGAAATTTTATCAACAGGGAGATACAATTTTCTCCTTTAATGTAGGTCCTACTGTTCCTGCATTTATT
>JAENWY010000358.1 GCA_016649775.1 Spirochaetaceae bacterium | reverse complement strand
GCTTTTACTGATATAATAATTTGTTGCTAGTTTAAAATAATTAGATTCACCACCATAAGTATCTGAACTTTCATTAAAGAACCAAGAAGGTGCATAATATGTTTTTAGAGACAGAGTATATGGCAATTTAAAAATTTCATGACTATAAGATAGTCCACCATTTATTGCATTAGTATTTAAATACATATTACCCTGTAAACCAGGAGTTCCTGGTAAACTTTCTTCCCAAAAAATAGAATTTGAAAATATCGATTCTCCCGTTCCCCCAGAGGTTGACCAATAATCAGCTAAATCAACAGGTCTTTCAAATCTAGTTGAATAGCTAGTCCAAAAGTTAAGTTTTCCTGGAATTGAATCAGAAATTGGGAGTGTTTGAGAGAACTTAAATTCACCACCGGAGAATATTTTACCATATTCTTTATCTGGTAATTTATCAACATAACCATCACACCACGCAGCAAGACCAGTTGTTGGATTTTGTTTAATAGTAGCACTTGCATAACCACCAAATAATTGAACTTCAAAATTCAAAGGATATTTTTCATTTATAGGAAAGGAATATACGTCATAATCTATAACGGAGCTAACAGGGTATATACCCAAACCAACATCACTGTCTTGGCCGATACTAGAGACATCAGAGGAAGGAGAAATTGCAAACACAGTATTTAAGAAAATAGATATAACTAATGTGTTTACTACGAGAATCTTTCTAATTACACTTTTATTCATAGTAATGTTTATACACTAATACTTTATAACATTCTACAAAAAAATACCTAACAGTATAAGTTTGGATCAAAATGATTATATAATCAAATTAAACTAAACTAATGTTGAGTATTTATTGGTTAAGTTGTAGTTCTAGTCTTGTTAAATATTTTTCAGGATTACTTGAATTAAACTGATCCAATATATTGAAATTATAAGTTATTCCACTAAATCTTAAATCAGATCTATCATTTCTTAGTTTCTCAAGGTGGTCTTGAATTCCTTCATATGGTCCAAAATGATAATCTATTAAATATAACCCACAGGGAATACTAATTATTGTAGATTCATCTACATCAAGATTGTTTATATTATCTAATAAGGCACCAAATGTTTTAGTACCAGGACCATATATAGCAATAGTTGGATAAAAATAAAATGAATCAGAACTATAAAGAATACTCTCAATACCCATATCTAAATATTGTCTTTCTTCCCGTTGTAAAATCTTTAAAATAGTTTCATCAACTAGAGCTTTCTCACTTTCTACATATTCTAACTTTCTATGTATGGCATTATCTTTTTAGTAATTTCTTCCCAGTTTTTTCTAAGTTCATTAGATCGTTCTGTTAATTTTTTCTTAGCAGTTTCAGGAGTTAATGTTCTTAGAGAATCTTTTATTTCATCAAGAGATAATCCTAATTTTCTTAAATATAGTATTGTTGATAGTTCATATATTTGTTCAAATGCATATTTTCTTACATTTGTATTCGGATTTCTATCTACAGGTGAAAATAAACCAATTCTATCATAAAAATATAATGTTTGGATATTGATTCCAAATAACTTAGCTAGTGTAAAGAGGATGCGACTTTAAAATTTAAAGAATATCATTATTTAGCTTTAAAAAAATCATTTTCTAAAATAATAGTATTAAATTTTTTAAACTATATAAAAGACTTATTTACTGCCCTCTTTATACAGTGGAAAAGCATTAACATTAATTCCTATAACTTTTTTCAAACTGATTTGCCTTCTTTATTTAATT
>JAENWY010000352.1 GCA_016649775.1 Spirochaetaceae bacterium | reverse complement strand
TCATTGATTATGATGCATCTTTCAAGATTTTCAGAAGAAATAATTTTGTGGTGTAGTTGGGAATTTAAGTTTATAGAATTAGATGATGCTTATTGCACTGGATCTTCTATTATGCCTCAAAAGAAAAATGCAGATATTGCAGAACTTGTTAGAGGTAAAACTGGAAGATGTTATGGAAATCTTATGAATATGTTAACGACCTTAAAAGGTCTTCCTTTAGCATATAATAAAGATCTTCAAGAAGACAAAGAAGCTGTATTTGATTCAATTGATACAGTAATGCAATGTATTCCAATCTTTAAAAAGATGGTTGGCACAATGAATGTTATCAAGCTTAATATGTATAAAGCAGCTCAGAAAGGGTTTATCAATGCAACTGATGTTGCAGATTACTTAACTAAAAAAGGAACACCTTTTAGAACAGCTTATAAAATTACAGGCGAAATAGTTGCTTATTGCATTGAAAAAGAAAAAACACTTGATGAACTATCTATTAAAGAATTCAAGAATTTCCATGAGGGTTTTGACGAAGATATAAAAAATGCAATTTCTTTAGAAAATTGTTTAAATAAACGTAATAGTTTTGGTGGTACAGCACCTACTGAAGTCGAAAGACAGATAGTAACTGTAAAAAAATTCATTAATAGTAAATAACAATTTTTTGTTAGGTATATTTATTGCTGCTATAGCTTTTATGTTATAGCAGCATTTAAATTCTTCTATGATTATAATCGTTAAAGTCTTTTTTCAATAAGATTCCTAAAAAAATTAGTAATGCAATTAAAATAAAAAGTACGTTTTATGGTAGTAAATACATCTTATTAATAGCTATTTAATTCATTAGGATACAATATACTTTGAATTCCTAAATCCCTAGCACCATTTATATTTTCAAGTCTATCATCTAAATATATGCAAGTAGATTTATCTATATTGAATCTTTCTAGTAAAATATTATAGATTTCTGGTGATGGTTTACTGACTTTTTCTTTTCCAGAAACTACTTCTCCATCAACTTCTTGTAAAAAGGATATATTCTTTTTAGAGATATCAAAAGCCTCATCACCATAGTTTGTTAATAGGTAAACTTTTTTACCCAATGCTTTCAATTGATTGATGCAATTTGAAGGTGGTAGAGGGGGGCAAAATTCCCAGAAGTTTAACATAAGATTAATAAAGTTAATTTCTTCCTCTTTATCTAGATTAAAGTATTCACACAATAATTGGGCATTCCCTTCTACACTTCCAATACCATCATCTATATTCAGCCATAGTTTTGTAAAATATGGTGTATGAATATATTTAATTAAATGTTGTGGTATTATATTTTTTGCAATATGATTAATATTGAAAGTCATTAGAACATTTCCGATATCGAATATGACTGTTTCAGCATCAAGTATTCTTTGGTCCATGAAGTATTCTCCTAAACTCTATTTTATAAAATGTTGAATTTAGCACTAATCTTTGCTTGTACATCAAAAAAGATTTGCGCATTAGTATTGTGATAATGATTGAATATTGTACTAAAATCAAGATAGCCATTTATACTCAGATAATTAGTTAGGTTCATAGAACCATTTGGAATAAAGCTAAGAATAGTTTCAGGGGTACCAACAATGAAAGTTTGGTAAACTGTATCTATTATTGTATTCTTAGGAGTCTGATGAACATCAATTCCTTTTGTTCCATGAATTCTAAGAGTTAAATTGGCTCCTAAGTCCCATTTGTTTATATCAGTGAAATAAAATATATAAAGTAATCAATCATAATTGTATCAGGGCCATAATAATAGCCACTGTAGCCTATCT
>JAENWY010000057.1 GCA_016649775.1 Spirochaetaceae bacterium | reverse complement strand
TCCTTCTCATGTTTTTCCACAATTAGAAAAAGACTGTTATATACTACAAGCAAAAGATATTCTTGGAACTAATAGGATAGAAGTTTTAAAAGTTGCTTTACCTCTTTTAACTTCATCTGTTATCACTTATATAGGACAAGCTTTATTATTAGTACTAGCACCTAGTCTAGAAATAGCTGAAAAAATAAAATCTGAAATTATCACTTCCTATATTTCTATTAATCAACCTAAAGCACTAAAAGAACCTCAAGTAATTAATTACAGTTTTGGTAATTTTGATGAAGAGTTAAAAAAAATTACAAATTCTAAGACAAAAACTGAAAAACCTGACAATGATTCCGATGACCAAGAAGTAAAAGAAGAAGAAGAAAAGGGAACCCTTTCCTCGTTCACCACGTCAGTAATACAATCTCGTCGAGAAAGTAAAATTGATCCAATATATAAAGTAGTTGTTGAAATTAATGATGATATAGTAGATATCTATGCACCAACACAATGGCCAGGGTTAATCCAAAGTTGTGTAGCAACTACATGTTCTTTAAAGAAAGCAAAAATTATAGTACATAAAGAAAAATATTTTTCACCTAAAGATGAAAAACTAATTGCACCGGCAATTCTTGCTTCCCTTGCTACACTAGGCGCTTTAATTTCTAAAAAGTCTGTTGCAATTCATAATAGTTGCCATAACTATCATAGCGAGAGTCGTATTGATAAAGCTACTTGGTTAGATGGAGAGCAAAATATAATTGCAGAAGAAGTTGATGTTACAATTGACCAAGGAGCTTATCCACTGTTTAGTGAGGAATTAACTAGACAATATCTTGTTGGATTAATGCCATTATACAAGGTAAAAGCATTCAAAGTTAAATTTACAATTGTATCATCAAATAATCCCCCATCAAATTTCTTTGATGGACTTGGTTATATTGAGGCAATTGCCGCTTCTCAGGTTCATAACACAAAACTTGGCAAGCTATTAGCTTATACGCCTTTTCTTTGGATTGAACAAAACCTAAAAGAAAATGAGATACAATCACAAATAATAAATTTATCAAATATAAATGAACAAAAAACATTATTAGAAAAACTTGAGATCAATAGTTATTTTAATAGAAAATATGCTGCATATAAAGTTAATAAATCCTTAAAGACAAAGTTATCAACTTTCTCTTCCTACGCCAGAGGAATTGGCATTAGCATTGCCCCCGGTATAAGTGGATTTTCCAATTACTTCTTCGGACTTCCTAAGCAATCTATAGAATTAACTTTAAAGGTAAGTGGTAACGTTGAGATTAATACATCTTTATATAATGGGTCTAAAAGCTCAGGTATTTGGAAAAATATTGTCAGCACATCACTCGATTTAAAAGAAGATAATATTGAATTTACAGAAGAAGGACCCGATTTATTAGATAGTGGACCTTCCGTGTTATCTAAAAATACAGGTAATATGGCTCGTTTAATAAAAAAGGGTTGCGAGCAAATTAATAACAAAAGATTCCAGCAAGGATTGCCTATTAAAGAATTTGTTGAAATAGATAGACCTGCACTAAAACAAGGTACTCCCTATTTTAATAGCAACACATGGGTAGCTTCTGTTATTGAACTTAGAATCAATCCTATATCTCTCGAACCTATTGTCTTCAATGTCTCCTTATTCTGTAGCGTGGGATTAATTTCAAATGAAAACAGTTACAGAGCTAAATTAAAACATTCTGTAATATCAACATTAGATGAAATGGGTGCGAAACTTGCTTCTGCAAATAATTTTAATATTGAAATAATAATAAAACATATCTCAAATGATTTTACAGACTCTATCACTAGTGGTTTAAAAGGAACTATCATTGCCTCATTTAATTCGGCATTGAATATGGCACTTAATGAAGATGTAGTAATATTACCTACATCTTCAGAAGAATTATTACACTTAATCAAGGATAAAATATGATAAAATTATCATTTACTTTAAACAAAAATAGATTAGAATTAATGGTTAGTGAAATGAAGCCACTCTCTCAAATTCTTTATGAGGATCTTCAAATTGATACTCAAGAAAGAAATTGTAATGGTAAAGTATGTGGAAATTGTCTAGTCCTTTTTGATAAAGAGCCAACGCTTGGTTGTTTAATTCCCGCCTTTAAATTACAAAATAAAACTGTAACTACATTTGATTCATTTATGCAAACTGCTCACTATAGGAATATAAGAAGAATATATACTCAATTAAATATTGAACCTTGTCCTAATTGTTATGCAGCAAAAACACTAATATTTGAATCAATACTGCTGAAATCAAAAACTAAAGCATCACAAACTTCAACTTTAGATGATTTTTCAAAGAATTTTGTCAACAAAGGTAAAAACATCTTTGACAAACCAGAAATATTAGCAGAAACAATCGAAAGAGAATTCTTAATAAGTCCATGTCCCTGTATGAACTCTCAAGAATTATTTGAAATTGCCATTAAGGCACAAGAAGATAGGATTAAACGTCGTGTTCTATAGTAATAAAAAATTAATAAGCCCAACAACAATAAATGAATTACATGCCATAATGAAATCTAGAACCAACGGAATCTTTTTTGCTGGTGGAACATACATTATGAATCAACAAAACTATCTAAAAGAAGAAGATACTATTATTGATTTATCCAATATAAAAGAACTTGATGAGATAACAAGAAATATTCAATTTGTTGATGTGGGTTGTATGGTCACAGCCAATAAATTATTAGATATCGGTAAATTGGCATTTACAGATCTTCTACTTGATACCTTGCATAATACTGCTACTCACATTATAAGAAATCAAATTACAATAGGAGGAGCACTCTGTACACCTGATATAAGATATTCTCTTCCAGGTACTCTGTCTATTATGAACACGGTAGTAGAACTTCTTGATTTATCACAAGATAAACTTGTATCAAAATTTATCCCAATTGATAAACTCTATAATACAAAAGGTGAACTTCAAATAGAAAAGGGTGTATTGCTAAAAAAAATTAGAATATCCTTGGATAATTATGACTTTGAAAAATTCTTTTGTATAGGAGATCCTATAAGAAAACCAGAATCTACTCTTATTATTTCTTTTAGAGCAAACATTGACCAAACCATACTAAATAAAGTAAATATGTGTGTAACATTCCCCACTTGCGGAATGTATATATCAAATGAGATAGCACAAGAATTAATTGGAGCACAGCTCCCATTAACTATCTCAAGAACGATAATAATATCTGAAAAAATAACTAATGACATTAAAAAAGAAATAACTGGAATTAGTGCTTTGCAAATAGAACGTTGTAAAAGATTAATTCAATCGATATTATTTGAAATAGAACCAAATCAAGAATCAATAGAAATAAGCGAAGGCTTATTCTAATTTTCTTAGTATATTTTAATACAACCTTTAACTAAAAGACGGAGATACAATTGTCAGAATTTGTTCACTTACATAATCATAGCGACTATTCATTATTAGATGGTGCTGCACCTATAGCAAGATATATTGAAAAAGCAAAAGAAGTAGGAATGAAAAGCTTAGCCTTAACCGATCATGGTAACATGTTTGGATCTTTGCGTTTCTATTATGCTTGTAAAGAAAATGACATTAATCCTATTGTTGGTTGTGAGTTTTATACAAATCCAAAAGGACATACTGAAAAACCAAAATTAGGTATAGATAATTCTCACCGTTACCATCTAATTTTATTAGCCATGAATGAAGTTGGTTACCACAATCTTATGAAACTTAATTCAATTGCTTTTACAGAGGGATATTATTATAAACCTCGTATTGATGATGAATTACTTCAGAAATATAATGAAGGCATTATTTGTCTTTCTGCCTGTCTTGGTGGTGAGATACTTCAATTATTATTAAAAGATAAATACGAGGAAGCTAAAAAAAGAGCACTCTGGTATAATTCTGTATTTGATAATGATAGATATTATTTAGAAATCCAAAATCATGGACTAGAAGATCAAAAGAAAACTAATCCACTACTTGCTAGACTCTCAAAAGAAACAGGAATTCCTTTAATTTGTACCAATGATATTCACTACATAGAGAAAAGTGATGCAGAGGCTCAAGATATATTACTATGTATTGGCACAGCATCTAAAGTACAAGATGTAAAGAGAATGAGATTTCCTTGCCCCGAATTTTATTTTAAAACACAAGAAGAGATGGAAGAATTATTTATTGATTATCCAGAAGCAGTAAAAAATACTGAAAAAGTTGCTAATATGTGTAATTTAACAATTAATCTTCCTGGGCCAATTCTTCCAGTTTGTGATATTCCTGCAGAATTTAAAAATGAAGGTGACTACCTTAGATTTCTATCCTATGAAGGCATTAAAAAGAGATATAATCCAGTACCTCCAGAATATATGACAAGACTAGAATATGAACTTGGGGTTATTATACACATGGACTTTCCAGGTTATTTTTTAATCGTTCGTGATTATATTCACTGGGCAAAAGTGCATGATATTCCCGTTGGCCCTGGACGTGGTTCCGGAGCTGGTTCTATTGTTGCCTATTCACTTGATATTACAGATGTTGATCCTATGAAATATAACCTACTCTTTGAAAGATTCTTGAATCCAGAAAGAGTTAGTATGCCCGATTTTGATATCGATTTCTGTCAGGAAAGACGTGGCGAAGTTATTGATTATGTAACAGAGCACTATGGCCAAGCAAAGGTTGCTCAAATAGCAACATTTGGAACATTAAAGACAAAAGCCGTGCTTAAAGATTGTGCAAGAGCATTAGCTATTCCTTTCTCAGAAGCAAATAAAATTGCTAAATTAATTCCTGATGAAAGAAACATATCAATACCTATAGCTTTAGAAATGAGTGAAGAACTTAGAGCAATCAGAGCACAAGGGGGTATTTACGAAACCCTATTTGATGTAGCTACAAGATTAGAAGGTCTAAATAGACATACTTCAACTCATGCAGCAGGGGTTGTTATAGGTAGAAAAGATTTAGTTGAATATGTACCTCTATATAGAGATTCAAAAACAGGGGCTACTTCTACCCAATATACCATGGATCTTATTGAACCCTGTGGATTAGTTAAGATGGACTTTTTGGGATTAAAAACTCTTACACTTATTAAACACTGTGAAGATTTAATTCATAAAAAAGACCCATTATTTAAGATTGAAGATATTTCTGAAACAGACCCCGCAACCTTTAAAATGCTACAAGCAGGAGATAGTACTGCAGTATTTCAATTTGAATCAGCAGGTATGCAAAAGATTTTAAAACAAGCAGAACCAAGTAACATGGAAGATTTGGTTGCTTTAAATGCACTATATCGCCCAGGTCCAATGGCATATATTCCTCAATTCATTGAATGTAAACATGGGCGACAACCAATTACTTATGCAGATCCAGCTCTTGAAGAAGAACTAAAAACAACTTACGGAGTTATTGTTTATCAAGAGCAAGTTATGAAAGTTGCACAAATTATTGCAGGGTATACTCTTGGACAAGCGGATATTCTACGTCGTATCATGGGTAAAAAGAAAGTTGACAAACTTGCCCATGAGAAGCTTAATTTTATTGCAGGTGCAGCAAAAAAAGGACATTCAAAAGAACATGCAAGTGAAATCTTTGAAATGCTAGAACCTTTTGCAGGTTATGGTTTCAATAAATCACATGCGGTTGCTTACAGTGTAGTTGCATATCAAACAGCTTTCCTAAAAGCAAATTATCCAGCAGAATTTCTTGCAGCTAACCTGACAAACGAAATGAATAACCCTGATAAGTTTACTGAATATTTAAACGTAGCTGAAGCAATGGGACTTGAAATAATGGCTCCAACAATTAACTATTCAGAACAACATTTCTCTGTTGTAGATAATAAAATCGTTTATGGTCTAGCTGGAATAAAAAATGTAGGATCGGCGGCTGTTACGAGAATTGTAGTAGAAAGAGAAAAAAATGGCACCTACAAAGATTTTATTGATTTCTTGAAAAGAAGTGAATCAAGAATTCTGAACTCAAAACTTTTAGAGTCCTTGATTACAGCGGGTGCGTTCGATAGTATTGGCATTAATCGTAATTCTCTACTTAATTGTTTACCAGATGCAATCAAATTTGCTCAAATGGTTAATGCTGATAAAGCATATGGTCAATTATCTTTATTTGGAGAAGAAGAAGAGAGCAGTTTTAACCAATTTAATATTCCACTTTTAGAAGATTGGAGTATTATGGAAAAACTAGAAAAAGAAAGAGAACTATTAGGATTTTATATTTCAGGACACCCTCTAGATGTATATAAGGATGAAATGAAAAATAGCGTTGTTGTTGATTTATCAGTTCCTCAAAAAATAAAGCTTGGTAAAAGCACACAATTAATTGCAACAATAAATACCAAACGAGTTATCCTAACCACGAAAGGAACTGAAATGTGTTTCATGAACATTTCAGATAAGAATGGATCAGTCGATTGTACATTATTCCCTAAACTTTATGAAAAATGTAAGGACAAAATAGAACTTGAAAGTATTCAAGGTTTCATTGGCAAATTCCAAAAAAATTATAAAGATGATACTAAAATTGACTTTACAATCGAGGATATAAAAGATCCAAAGGAACTACCACCCTTAGCACTAACTGCTTGTTATGTAAAGGTTAATAAGACAGTAGCAAAGAGTACGGGGTTACTTAATTTAAGAGATACTTGCCTAGATCACGCGGGTTCACTATCTTTAACTATATTAATAGAAGAAAAAGAGGATATATTAAGTAATCTTGATGAAGTAGACTTAAGCGCCGTCGAAGATGAAGAGACGGAAAAGACATCTAAAGAAGATGATTTATCTACGCTTCCTCGTATTGTATGTGGAAATGTATTTAATGTAAAAAAATGCCCAGAATTCATTGAAGACGTAAAAGCTCTACCAGAGGTAACAGATATCTGGTTCGATTAAAAGGATGAAATATGAACACACCTACAGTATTACAAGATCTTGCAAGATTATTAGCATCAGTTCTTAGAATTTATAGCATTCTAATTTGGATCAGAATCATATTCAGTTGGATAAAAATGCCTAACCAACAATATAAACAAGAAGGAGCACTTATGCTCTTTATAGGAAAAATTGTAGATCCTTTTTTAAATCTTTTCTCTGGAGTTAAGGGACTAAAAAGCAATTCAATTGATTTTAGTCCATTACTAGCTTTTGCACTATTATCAATTGTTACAAGCTTACTTCAGATATATGGAGTACAAGGCTATTTAACTCTTGGCATTACATTAGGTCTTATTGCTCAAACCTTTTATTCTTTCATAATATCACCGTTCTTTTTTATATTTATACTATTATTAGGTGTTAGATTATTCTTTTGTTTTAAAAGAACTCCTACAACTATAGTAATGGCAAGAGGAATTGAATCTATTGTTGGTGGATTAATGAACTGGGTACAAAAAGTATTCTTTGGCTCAAAAGGTGTTGCTAATAGAACACTAGTTATTGTTACATTAGTATTTACAATTATTTTATATGTTATCTTTAGAATGGGATTTATATACATTATTTCAATATTAGCTAAATTATAAATTAAATGTTTTATAGAGAACTAAATAACAAAATTACAACGCTTAAGGGAGTTGGTCCAGCCGTTGCTTCTAGCTACAAAGATGCCCAGATAAAAACCTGGGCAGAGCTTTTGCAACTCTCTCCCCGTGATTTTGAAGATAGATCTCAAATCATTAATCTTAATGATATTCCCCGAGATAGTGAAGAAACAGTACATATAAATACAATTGTTCGTGTTATATCACATACTTTTTTTGGTGGTTTTTCTGCAAAAGGAAAAACCTTAAAAATTATAGTAGAGGATGAAACTTGCCATAAAAGTTTAAGCTTAATGTGTTTTGGAAGAAATTTTTTAGCAAATACAATCAAGATTAATCAACTATATTATCTCTATGGTAGTGCAGCAATACATTACAATGAATATCAATCTTCACAATTTGAATTAAAACCTCTTGAAACTCTTGATTCAAAACTACCTCTACCTTTTGGGCAATACATACCAATTTATCCATTAAGAGGTTCTTTAACTCAGAAGATAATACATCGTGATATAGATTACATATTAAAAAATACTCCCACTTTTGAAGATGAGCTACCGCTATATATTCGAGAAGAATTATCTTTGATAAGTACAGATACCGCTATTAGAATGTATCATCAACCTAGTAGCAGAGAAATATGGGAACTTAGTAGAAAGACACTAGCTATTACAGAACTATTCTACATGCAAGTAATTGCAAGAAGAAATATGTTCACCACAGAAATTGATTATATAAGAAAACCTAGTATTTGCACTAATAAGGAAAATGAGTTAATTGCATCTCTTCCTTTTTCCTTAACAAATGATCAAATGAAAGTTTTGAAAGAAATTAGGGATGATTTGGATTGCCCAATAACAATGAATAGACTTCTTCAGGGAGATGTTAGTAGCGGAAAAACTCTAATTGCCTGGATTAGCGCTCTTCATGTTATTTCAAAAGGCTTTCAAGTTGTATTTATGGCACCTACAGAACTATTAGCAACTCAACATTCTCAAAATGCAAAAGAATTACTTGAATCCCTTAATATTAAAACAGTATTACTAACAGGGTCTGTTAGTAAAAAAAATCGAACAATAATATTGAAAGAAATTGCCAATGGTAAGATAGATATAATTATAGGAACTCATGCTGTATTTTCTTCTGATGTTAAATTTAAATCATTAAAATATGTAATAATTGATGAACAACATAGATTTGGAGTTGCTCAAAGAGAAGCACTTCTTAGTAAAGGTAATAATCCAGATATATTATTGATGAGTGCTACACCTATTCCAAGATCTCTTGCTTTAACAGTTTTTGGAGATTTACACATTTCCACAATAAGAGAAAAACCTGTAAATAGAAAAGAAATTACTAGCTATCTTGTCTCAGAGCAAAGCAGAGAGAGAATGTATAGATCTATATCAGTTGAATTTGAAAGAGGTCATCAAGCTTACTTTGTATATCCGAGAATTGATGATAGCGGACCCCGAGAGCTTAGAGATGTAACAAACATGTTCATAAAATTACAGGAGGAATATCCTGGAGTTCCATCTGCTCTACTACATAGTAAAATTCCAGATGATGCTAAAATAGATATATTACGTAAATTTAAAAATAAAGAGTTATCATATCTTGTTTCAACAAGTGTTATTGAAGTTGGTATTGATGTACCAAATGCAACTTGTATGATTATTGAACATGCTGATATATTTGGACTGTCTGCTCTTCATCAACTAAGAGGAAGAGTCGGAAGGTCAGCGCTACAATCATTTTGTTTTTTTGTATATGGGGATAATATTAGTGATTTAGCAAAGGAAAGACTGAGAGCTCTTAAAGAAAGTACAGATGGCTTTGTTTTATCTGAAAAAGATCTTTCTTTACGTGGACCTGGCGATATTAATGGAACAAAACAATCTGGGTACTTGAAACTTCACTTCTCTTCATTTATTAATGATACAGATTATATATTAATTGCTAGGAAATATTGTGATAAAATATTAAGTACAGACTCTAAGTTAGAGTTAAGTAAAAATAAAATAATAGATAAAGTATTAAAAGAAGCTAATCCTTTTCCAAATGAAGAAGATTAGACTGTAGGAGCATATAATGAGAGTAACTGGCGGAATATACAGAGGAAGAACAGTAGTTTGTCCTCCTGGTATTATTAGACCTGCAATGGACAGAATGAGAGAATCTTTATTTTCAATTCTTGGAGATTTAGATGAGCGCTCATTTTTGGATTTATTTACAGGATCAGGATGTGTTGGCATTGAAGCAGCCTCCAGAGGTGCTGCCCCTGTACATTTAGTTGAAAATGATAGAATTAAAAAAACTGTAATATTAAAAAACATCTCAATAGTTGAAACAAAAATTCAATTGTTTGTAAGTGATGTTTATAGATTCATTCCTTCTGCAAAAAGGACATATGATATCGTTTATGCAGATCCTCCATTTCCAATGGAAGGTAAAGTAAAATTAGCTCAATTGATAGCTGATTCAGAAATCGTTGCGGAAGGTGGACTCTTCATTATTCACTATCCTCGTGAAGAAGATGCATCTTGGCCTCAGCAAATTGGTGATCTTAAATTCACAGATGAAAGAAAATATGGAAGATCTCTTCTTAGATTTTATAAAAGAGAATATAAAGTAGAACCAAAATCACTGCTTGATTAATTTAGATCAAAAAGAAGAGCCTTAAGAGCTCTTCTTTTTTAAATATTAATTATCACATAAATAACCAAAGTTATAATAAAATAAGTTTTTAGTCCCTGAATATGAAAGCTCATAATCTATTTTATGATTGATAAACAACAAGAAAGTTTCTTCATTAGAAAATTTATCATTATTCTCATTTAGTTTTTTTATAAACTCTTCAATTATTTCTTTTGAATTTTTATAACCACTATCACTTATAAAGGGTAAAGTATAGATAGGTAAATCATCGTCAATTTCAATAAATATTGATAATAGTTCCTCGCTAATATTCTTTAAGTGATGTGTTAATTTTAAATCTTTGGTGATTCTCCAATTAAC
>JAENWY010000325.1 GCA_016649775.1 Spirochaetaceae bacterium | reverse complement strand
CTGCTTATAATTTAGATGCTAAGTATGTTATTCATACTGTAGGTCCTGTTTGGCATGGAGGCGATGAAAATGAAGTTCTTTTTGTTACAAAATGTTACAAGAACTGCCTACAATTAGCATTTGATAATAAATGTAAATCAATAGCCTTCCCATTAATTTCTGCTGGAGTTTTTGGTTTTCCCACAACTAAATCATTAGAAATAGCAAAATCAGTTATTAGAAATTTCTTACTCACTCATGAAATGGTTGTTTTAATTGTTGTATTTGATAAAAAATTTAATTCTTTATCAAATGAATTATTTTCATCAGTTTCAGATTTTATAGATGATACTCTTCTAAGTGACATTGATACTACTCTTTTCCAGACGTGTAGTATCCTTGAAATTCCGAACTTTGAATCAAAAAGAAGTCTTGATGATTTAATGAAGAATATTGATGATACTTTTTCAGAATCTTTGTTGAGATTAATTACAGAAAAAAATAAAACAGAAGTTGAGGTTTACAAAATGGCAAATGTAGATCGTAAACTGTTCTCAAAGATTCGAAGTAATGGTGATTATAAACCTAGTAAAATTACAGCTATATCTTTTGCTATTGCATTGGAATTAAATTTAGATGAAACAAAAGACTTAATACGTAAAGCAGGTTTTGCCCTTTCTCATTGTTCTAGATTTGATATTATTATTGAATACTGTATTGAATATGAAATATTTGACCTCTTTGATATAAATGATATATTATTTAATTTTAATCAACATCCTTTAGGAGTATAATTTGTCGCTTTGCAGGCGACCATCATATTAATTATTTCCTCTATATTGTAGTTACAATAATTAATACGGAGGAAAAATTATGAAAAACAAATTAACAGAAATCGTTTTTATCTTAGACAGAAGTGGATCCATGAGTGGACTTGAAAGTGATACAATTGGAGGATACAACTCTTTGTTGGAAAAACAAAAATTAACTCCTGGTAAGGTTTTTATTTCAACTATATTATTCAATAACTTTAGCGAAGTAATCCATGATCGTCTTGATTTACAAAAAGTCTCTCTCATGAGTGAGAGGGAATACTGTGCACAAGGTTGTACAGCTCTTTTAGATGCAATAGGTGGTGCTATTAAACATATGGGTAACATACACAAATATGCTCGAGAAGAAGATAGACCAGAGAATACACTTTTTATCATAACTACAGATGGAATGGAGAATTCCAGTAGAAATTATAACTATGAACAAATTAAGAAGTTAATACAAATAGAGAAAGAAAAATATGGTTGGGAGTTTATTTTCTTAGGAGCTAATATAGATGCTATTGAGGTTGCAAGTCGTTTTGGAATAAGTGAAGAACGTGCTGCAAACTACAACTCTGATAGTGAGGGAACTAAATTAAACTTCAAGATAATGGATGAAGAAATTCAAAATCTTCGTATGAGTAGAAGTATTAGCCCTGATTGGAAAAAACGTATAGATAAAGATTATAATAAAAGAAATAAGAAATGCTAGAACAACAAAATCAAATTATGTATAAGACGAGCTTATGTCTTCAGGAAAATAGATAACGTGCTTTTGGGTTGTAGTATCATAAAAATTCCTTTAACAAACAGATAAAACTATTTGTTAAAGGAATTTATCGTAAAATAAGATTAGGCTTCAATCTACAGATAGGTTAGAAGATCCTTATTTATAGTTATTTCTTCGTTGCCCATAAAACATTGTGTAGTGTTAAAGAGTTATCTGAATTGATATCAGAAAAACCAGATGTTTTTAGATGTTTTGCAATATTTTCAACTAAATATCTAATATCAATAGGGGGACCAAATTCTGTTTTTTCTTTCTTCCAATCTATGATACAGATTTTACCATTATTTTTGAGTATTCTTAAGCATTCTTTCAATAACTTTTCAGGATCATCTAATTCATGATAAAGAGAAATCATTAGCACTAAATCAACTGATTGATCGCTTAAATTGATTCTGTTTTCTTCCATGATTAATGGAATAATATTTGGCTCTTCGTGATATTCAATGGGTAGCATTTTTAGATAAGGTATACAAAAGTAATAGAAAGTAGTTGAAAATCAAGATATAAATAGTTTT
>JAENWY010000088.1 GCA_016649775.1 Spirochaetaceae bacterium | reverse complement strand
TAATTGTAAATATTTTTCTACATCTTTTACATCTATATCTACGAATACCATTCTTTTGTAAATCCAAAATAGTGGATCTCATTGCTTCCACAATTTCTACATTCTTTAACTTGAAAAGAATTCAGTAATTCTACTTCTATAAATGTTTTAATCACAGTATGTTTTGATTCGTAATTTGCTTAACTTGTTTTAGCAATAAATTTATAAATTTGAAAAGGCTCAATCCAATTTGTATTAAATTTAAATACAAATTGGATTAAGCCTTTTAAATAAATACTATTTTTTGATAATAATGCCAAACTTCTTAGCAAAATCAGCTGCTTGATAAACATTAAAAATTGCACCTTTTAATTCAGCCATAGAATCAGAAACAATTATATTATCAATTGTTGAATTACTAAAATCTATTCCTTTTAATTTTGTTTTAAAAAATTCTGCACGAGTAAAATCAACTTCAGTATTTTGAAAATTGATAAATAAAGACTTATCAAAATAGGCTTCAACACAATCCGAAGTACTAAAAAGAACATTCTCAAATCTAGCATCACTAAAATTAGCTAGTCGAAAAATGGACCGCTCAATTATCATATTTAATATCGAAACATTTTCAAAAAAAACACCAACAAACTTACAATCAAGTACAGTTATTTTGTTAAAATAAGCCCCTTTAAAGGATGAAGAACTAAAATCACAATTTTCAAATACACAGTCATTAAAATATGAATCCTCAAAATTACAATTAGTAAAAGTACATTCATTAAAATAAACATTTCTAAAATCTAATTTAGTTAATTCTTCATAATGTTCTTTAGTAGCTTCAATTAATACATCAGAAATAATATCCTCTTCGTTGAAAAGTGAAACATCAATAATATTTATTAAACCTTCTTTTATAATAAAAGAGCCTTCAATTATTTTTTTCTTTTTCATACTATTCAAATCCATGTGTTCGTGCATATAAAAATAAATACTGTTGAGAAAGACCTTGATAAGGTTTAAAATAATCTTCATCTTTTCCTGGAAACCAAGTACTCATTACTCGCTTTATCCAAACATCTTTCGGAAATACTTCCATATTATGTAATCCAAATAATCTAATACAGGCACTTACTTTAGGACCTATTCCCTTAGTATCTTGTAAAATTTTATCTGCTTTTTCATCTGATAAATTTACAACTGATAGAATATCATCAGATCTTTTTATAGCATCAAGTAAATAAGGGGCCCTAAAACCTACTCCGAGAGATCTTAAATCATATTCAGTAACATTTTTTAATTGTTCTGGTCGAGGAAAAGAATAATATCCATCTTCTATTTTACTACCAAAAGTTTTAGACATCTTGTCATATAAGCCTTCTATCCTCTTAATATTATTATTCTGACTCAACATAAAACCTATAACTGTTTCCCACAAATCTTGATTCAATATATGAATTTCACCACATTCCTTAATTGCACTATTTAAAATAGGGTCAAGCTTAGTAATTTCTTGTAACGTCCCATTATAATCAAATTCATTATCGAGATAATGAGTCATAAAAGGATCAAATTCACTTTGCCCTTCTATTACACAATGTATTTTATTTTCTAGTACTGCTTTAAAATTGCCATCATCACATTTTCTCCAAGAAAAGCTTTGACCACAAAATAAAGTATTTTCAAGTTCAAATTTCATTTATAAGTCCTATTTAAAAAGTTCAGTTGATAAATATCTTTCACCTGTATCAGGAAAAATAACAACAATATTTTTCCCTTTGTTTTCTAATCTATTACCAATTATTAAAGCAGCAACTAAGGCTGCACCTGAAGAAATACCAACAAGCATACCTTCACTCTTAGCAATGTTTCTAGTACTCTCATAAGCTTCTTCTGTATCAATCTTTAATGTTTCATCAATTAACGATAAATCTAGATTCTTTGGAATAAATCCGGCGCCAATTCCTTGTATTCCATGCTTACCGGGAACTTCTTTTGAAATTACTGCCGAAGTTAATGGCTCGACGGCTACCACTTTAATATTAGAATTTTTTTCTTTAAAATATTTTGCACATCCAGTTAGGGTTCCACCTGTACCTACAGCAGAAACAAAAATATCAATATTACCTTCTAAATCATTATATATTTCAGGAGCAGTTGTTTCATAATGAGCTAAAGGATTATCACTATTATTAAACTGCTGAGGAATATAGATTTTACTATTTTCTTTAGCAAGTTCATTAGCCTTATCAATAGCACCACTCATTCCTTTATCAGGATCAGTAAGAATTATTTCGGCTCCAAAAGCTTTTAGTAATTTTACTCTTTCCTCACTCATTGAAGAGGGCATGGTAAATATTGCTTTATATCCTTTAATCGCCGCAATATATGCAAGGCCAACACCTGTATTTCCACTAGTAGGTTCTAATATAATTGAATCTTTTTTAAGGTCACCTCTTGTTTCAGCTTTTTCAATCATATACAAAGCGGCTCTATCCTTAGCAGAAGATAAAGGATTCATTGACTCGACTTTTGCAAATATATTTGCATAACTATTATTCATTTTATTAATTCTAACTAATGGAGTGTTACCAATAGCTTTTGTAAAATTATCAACTAACATAAAATTAAAATCTCCTCATATTATTTAATTAAATTATACCTTTTTAGTTAAAAAGGGGATATATAAAATAAATTAAATAATATTTTTACTATATTAATTAAAATGCATTATTGCATGATAGTAATTTTTTACAATTAAAATATTTTTAACACTAACAAATGAATAGTATAAAATAGATTTTTTTTAAAATTAAAAATATATTTTAAAATTTATTAATTTTAAACGTTATAACAAATTAAAAGTCAAAATATACAATTATATACAATTATATACTAATATATTAGCTAATTTATTTTATTTAAGGTATAACACTCTATTCAAAACATAACTAATTAATTATATTTTTATTTGGTAAAAATATAATTTAAATATATGTAACCAATGCGAGGTAAATAATATGGATTGTTTATATTGTCCTGATGATTTTGTAAATCAACTTACGATAATAACAAATGGAATGTTTTCACAAGATGGAGCACAACAAATTAGAGAACATTTGACCTCTCACAAATACTTTTTAGGATTAAAAATACTTAGATCACCAACATGGTGTGAAACAATGGAAAGTTATAAAAATGAAATATTTATTCCAGTTTATAACGCTATTTATAGTTGGAATTTTGATGTCACTTTCCCAAAAACAAAAAAAGAAGAGTTATATTTCAAATTAACAACTTATTTATATTATTTAAGACAAAATAGCCCTAACACAAGTATTGAAGAAGCAGCTAAAAACTTCTGTTGTGCATATGGGAGTAACAGAAAGGGTAAATTACTAGTTAATATGCTTAGAAAGATTTCATAATATGTGAGCTAAAAAAATCCACTAAAACAGTGGATTTTTTAATTTATTAATTAATATATTTTAAAATTTTGCTAAAAATCCTTTAGCCTCTGCATCACTTCTTTCTTTAGAGATAGCAATTTCTACAATTTTAAATGCAAATTCAACAGCAACTCCTGGTCCTGCAGCAGTAATAATATTACCATCTACAATACATCTTTTATTTTTTACAAACTTAACAGTTGGAGCCGCTACTTCAGTTCCAGGATAACAGACTACTTCCTTGCCTTCAAGTAAACCTGTATTTCCTAAAACAACTGCAGGAGCTGCACAGATTGCACAAACCAAACCAGTTTGAGCTATATTAATAATTCGACGCATTACATCAAAATCTCTTGAAAGATTAATAGCTCCTGGCCCACCAGGTAAAACAATTATATCATAAACTTGTTCACATTCTTCAATAATCTTATCACAAACAATATTTATTCCATGAGCGCTAGTAATTGTTTTTGAGCCAACACCAGCGACCGTAACCTCAATTCCTGCTCTTCTCATTATATCAACAGGTACAATACCTTCAGTTTCTTCAAAATCATTAGCTAAACAAACCAATGCATTAATCATAAATACTTCTCCTTAAATTATAGTGGGCTTGTTAAAGTTTCATCTTTTTCAGCTCTTTTTAACAAAGAATAAACTTTTAATAATATTCTATCTGTTTCCTCAAAACTGATACATTCATCTGTTACAGAAACACCATATTTTAACTTTGATAAATCTTCATCAATCTTTTGATTACCTTCAAATAGATTACTTTCAATCATAAATCCTTTAATTAAGCTTTCACCCCATAACACCTGATCTACTACAGATCGTAATACTCTTGCCTGTCGGTGACAATTTTTACCAGAATTTGCATGAGAGCAATCAATTAAAATTGCAGCAGTTACATTATTCTTTGCCATTAAT
Source organism: Spirochaetaceae bacterium (assembly GCA_016649775.1). Lineage (GTDB taxonomy): Bacteria > Spirochaetota > Spirochaetia > Sphaerochaetales > Sphaerochaetaceae > Pleomorphochaeta. Next base: position 4,400 of record JAENWY010000088.1, on the reverse strand, counting down.
TCTTTAGCATGTTCTACATCATCTTCATAGTAATTAGGAGCTCTATCACCACCTCGAAGAATTAAATGACCTAGATCATTACCTATAGTTCTTATAACTGCCGTTAAACCAGTTCTATCAACTCCTATGAATGCTGCAGGTAGCCTAGCACTCTTGATTGCATTGATAGCATTTAATACACCACCATTAGTACTATTTTTAAAACCAACAGCGACAGACAAACCACTAGTTATATTTCTATGAGTCTGACTTTCTGTAGTTCTTGCTCCAATAGCTGACCAACACATTAGCTCATCAATATATTGTGGGACAACAGGATCAAGTACTTCACAGCCAACAGGAAGTCCTAAAGAAACAATATTAATTAGAAGCTTTCTTGCTACTTTCAAACCCTTTTCTATATTATAAGAACTATCTAAATCAGGATCAATAATTAATCCTTTCCACCCACCAACTGTTCGAGGTTTTTCAAAATAAGTTCTCATAACAATATATATTTTATCAGAAATTTTATCAGATAATTCTTTAAGTTTAATAGCATATTCCATTGCAGCTTTAGGATCATGAATAGAACAAGGTCCGACTATAGCAAGAAGTCTATCATCTTCACCTCTAAGAATTGCATTAACAATAACTCTACTTTCTTTAATTTTATTCTCGATTTCTTTTGTTAAAGGAAGTTCTTTGCTTAACTCTCCAGGTGTTACAAGTTTTTCATAACTTTTAATTCTTATATCAGCATTAGACATTACTTACTCCTAAATTCAATTTCAAATCACAATATGTTTTTTTTGAAAAGAGAGATATTTCTATCTCTCTACTTTTTTTTCTTATATTACCACATTGATAATGTAATATCTACATTTTTATGTTTCTTTTAATAGTAACCAACCAATTATTATATAAATCTCACTAATTTAAAATTTTATTCATAATTTGTAAGCAAATATTAATAATGCTATTACAAATTATTTAGAATCATCTTTATCACCTTTATCTTTATTTTTATCTAATCCAGTCTTTGAATAGATAAATCGTTTGATTTTTTGTGTGGGAGTTCTTTGAAAAGGCTCTTCTTGCAAGCTAACATTATGTATTCTTGAGAAAGAATTTAGTTCTTTATTAATTTCTTTTTTAAGCTTATTAATATATTCTGTTGCACTTTTCTTAGCATCTTCAACTGATAATTTAGTCATTTTTGAGTATGAGTCTATATCAATTTTTATAAGAGCCATTAATCCTGTACCATCTTCTATAACTAAAGATTCTTGTACAAAGTCTTGATTATTAATTATGCTTTCAATAGATTCGGGATAAATGTTTTCACCACCAGAACCTAAAATCATTGTCTTAGAACGACCTTTAAGTGATAAACGTTTTTTCTTATCAAATACACCTAAATCACCTGTTTTAAAGAATCCATCTTCAGTAAAAGATTCTTTAGTAAGTTCATCATTCTTATAATAGCCTTTCATAACACAAGGTCCCTTTATAAGGATTTCACCAATTCCTGTTTTTGGATCTGGATTATCAATCTTTAAATTAACTCCAGGTAAAGCTTTTCCAATGGTACCCTTAACATGATCCGAATACTTGCAACTACATCCAGCTATTAAAGGAGAGGTTTCTGTTAAACCATATCCAATTGAATAAGGGAACTTTGCATCATATAAGAAACTTTCAACTTCAGGATCTAAAGGAGCTCCTCCTAAACCGAAAAACTTAATACGTCCACCAAAAGTAATTAATAATTTACGGCCAATGACTCTAGAAATAAGTTTTTTGGTTAATGGATTTTTATATAATCCTTTTATCGTTTTATTATTCTTAAGTACCGGAAGTACAGAAGATCGATATACTTTTTCCATCAATAAAGGAACTGTTAATATAATCTTTGGTTTTATCTCTTGTAATGCTGGAAGTAAAATACTAGCTGCTGGGGGTTTTCCCAAAAAGTATATTCTTGCACCATTCATCAAGTCTACCATTTGAACGGTAGTAAATTCATATACATGACTAACAGGTAAAATAGATAAACATCTATCACCTGGATTAATTGGAGCATATCCTAAACTAGCTACATCAGCATCCCAAACAAGATTTTTATGAGTTAATACAACACCCTTAGAAGTACCAGTGGTTCCGCTTGTATATATAATAGAAGCAATATCTTCTTCTAATACATTTTTTTCGAATTCTTCTAACATTTTGTCGTCAGCTATTTTTCTATTTACTTTCTTTGAATCAACACCTGCTGCTATTGAAAATTCTTTTGATTTTTTAACAATTGCAACAACATTTGAAGGAATATGAAATAAATCATCAAGACGGAAAATAAATTCATTATGTTCCTCGACAAAAGGTAAAATTTTCTCAAAATGTTTTGAGGCAATTATCAATGCTCTTGATTCACTATGATTTAATATTTTTATCATTTCTTTTGCTGAAAAATCTGGCAAAACAGGAATAGCAATTGCACCTAAGGAGGTTATAGCAAAATAAGCTATCATCCAATTAGGACAAGATTCTCCAATAATTGCAATTCGATTACCCTTTATTATACCTTGATTAGCAAAATATGCAGCTGTATTTTGAACATAGAAATTAAATTTGCCATATGTTATAACCTCATCATCTCTATATATACTCATAAATGGTCGTTTTAAATTTCTACTAACAGTACATCGAAGTGCTGCAGGCATAGTATATTTATCCACAGTACGCATCTTAAAGCCATCCTCTCTTTTTATAGAGAGACACTTCTTATAACTCATAACTTCCATTTTTTTAACTGAACTAGTTGTCTTTTTCTTATCTCTACTCAATTTTTACCTCACTTGTTCTGACTAACTCACCACGTGGACAAGTAATAAAATCTATTCCATCTAAATTTTCAGTTGCCATTTTATCTACAATTGAAACTTTATTATTTATTGATGAAAGATGTATAAAGTATACACCCAATCCTTTAAATTCACTATCTTTTATAAAGCAAAAAGCTTGATTATTTGATAAATGTCCCCAATTCCCTCTAATTCTATTTTTTAATTTTAAAGGATAAGGACCTTTTTCTAATAACAATTCATCATAATTTGCTTCTAAAAATAAATAATCACTATTTTTAGCAAATGCAAGCATATCCTCACTCACAAGACCAGTATCAGTTATAAAAGTAATTTTTGTTTCATTATTACTAATATAATAGCCAACGGAACCTTTACTATCATGAGAGGTAACAAAGGAAGTTATTTCAAAATTATCAACTTTTACCAGATCGCCAGGACTAATGGGATTAACGCATTCTTTAGGTAAATTTAACTTCTCAAAAATTCTATCTTCCCCAATTATACTATTTTTATTTATATATAAAGGAACACCTAATTTTTTACTAATTACCCCTAATCCTTTGTGATGGTCAGGATGAAAATGAGTTAGAAAAACAGCTTTGACACTACTAATAGGAACATTAACCAGTCCAAGTCTTCTCTTTAATTCAACTAAAGAAAATCCTTGATCTATTAAAATTGAAGAGAAACCATCATAAAAAACAAATGAATTTCCACTTGAGCCAGAACCTAACACAGCATGAAATAAACTCATTTATTTCTTACTCCATTCATTAATAATATTTAAATCAAAACCTTTTTGTACTTTTCCTTTCTCTCTAAGAATTGGAGTAATTAATAAAAGAGGGTTTTCTTTTAATTCTACTTCTGCATCATAGACCATATAGGAAAATCCTTTCTTTTTAAAAATTTTACTTGTTGTATCAATTAGTGACTCAGGATTATAGTGTTGAAATATATTATTCCATTCACCATCAGAAAGTTCCCTTTCGTTTAAATCGACCAATTGATATTCAATTCCACGCTCTTTAAGAGCTCGAATTGCCTTATTTGTTTCTTTACATTTTTTAGTACCAATTATTTGAATCATTTTTATTACTCACTTTAAATATATAACAGATGTAACCTAGCTACAAGCAAAATAAATCAATAATTAATTGTAATATTCAATATCTATCACTTTTATATTACTAGTAAATATTAACTAATAAGTATATTTTATACATATCTTGCAATAAATGTATAAAATATATTATTTAGCAATAACAATCAATAAACAAAATGACATTATGTAAAAAAACAAATTAATTTGATAGTTTTTATAACTAATTGAACTGCCATTATTAATAAATAATTTTAATATTTTCTATATTCCTATAACAAATATACTACCAAAAATTATTACTCTAATAAAATAAAAAAAAAGAGCCTAGAATATTCCATCTAAGCTTTCTAAAATAATTTTATAATTACGATCTATAGTGCATAAAAAGAATTAATTTCCTTATTATATATTTTTTCAATTTCAAATCTTTTTAATTCTTGTTTAGCACT
>JAENWY010000214.1 GCA_016649775.1 Spirochaetaceae bacterium | reverse complement strand
GATGCTAGTATGAAATGTGGTCATAACTATACTATGGCTCAAAGATTAAAACTTGATAATATTGAAAGTGCTTTTAACTACCATGGTCTTCATTTAGGTGTTATAGGCGAATTAAAGGAACCTTTAAGTGTTCAAGATATTTCAACTAAACTAGGCTTTAATAACCCTATAATATTAGATTTTAGCAATTCTTTAATTAAGAGAATTGGTATTGTCAGTGGTGAAGGGGCTCATGATATAGCTGAGGCTAAGAGACTTAACTGTGATTTATTAATTACAGGAGAGCCTAGACATAGTGAATATCATTACTGTGAAGAAGAGAAAATATCTATGCTATGTGGTGGTCACTACGAAAGTGAAGAATTTGGATTATATGCACTTGCTTCATCTCTTGTAAAAGTATTTGATATAGCTATAAGTTTTATTACTGAACCAACAGGGTTATAGGGGATAACAAGTGAAAAAATTCAAACCACTATTATTAACACTTTTTATATTAATAGTAGATCAAATATCAAAAAGCTGGGTTGTCGTTCATATTCCTGAAAATACTCTAGGGTATTCTTTATTTGGTGGTTTCTTAGATATAATTCATGTTAGAAATAATGCAGTAGCTTTTTCAATAGGAAATAGTTTGTCCTTGAATATTAGAGCCATCCTTTTTATACTAGTTCCAATTATTGTACTAATTTATATTGCAAATCTAATTATTACTGATAAATCTTCCTTTGAGCTAAATAATTTTCAACGTTGGATTTTAGCTGGTTTCTTAGGTGGTGGTCTTGGTAATTTGATTGACCGTATCTTTAGAGGTTTTAGGGTTGTAGATTTTATGAGTAATAGGGTTTATGGTTTGTTTGGACTTGAAAGATGGCCAACTTGGAATCTAGCTGATGCTAGCGTGTGTGTTAGTGGCGTTTTATTGTTAATTAGCATTATTATTGAAGAAAGAAAAGCAAAAAATATTAAAAAATAAATCATTTTGTTATAATAATACAATAGTATTATATAATATAAATGAGAAAGGAAAAAATTTTTATGAGCAAAACAAGCAATACTGTAATATTTGTACTACTAGCAACAGTAGTAAACGTTGTAATGATTTTCGCGGTATTCATACTTTGTGTCTTTATAGGATCTCATTTATTTGATTTAAATAGTGCAGAGTCTTCACTTCCTATAATTGTAATGGCAGTATCTTTTGTTATATCACTTGGTGGTACTTTATTTTTATATGCAAAATTAGTTAAATGGGCTACCATTAAATTTGATTTAGATTCGAAGTTAGCTCCTATGTTTAATAAAAAAAGAAAGAAATAAGAGTAATAAATGAAACGATCAGTAATTCAGGAATATAATAAATTAAGTTGGTATCCCTTTAGCGAGTACCCTTTGTTAAAACCAACGTGGTATTTTCCTCATTTAAGTGACCCTACTTTTTTATTGCCTGAAAATTCTCCTGATAATAGATGGCACATGTTTGCTCATAACAGGTTAGGTATTCAGCACTTTGTAAGTAATAATGGTCTTGATTGGGTTCCTAAAAAGATGATTGAACTTAGAGGTCACTCTCCCTTCATCTTCTATTCTAAAGGCATATGGTATTTGATTTATGAGAAACATGATTCAACTCCATCTTCACTTAGTTTTAAAGAATTGAAAGAGTTAAGAGAGAATAGAGATAAAAAAGATAAAAAAGATTCCTTTAGTAGAATTGAAATGATTTCTACTAACGATATGGAGTTCTTTAGTAAACCTACCATTCTCTTCGATAGTAAAGATGTTCCATTTGCTAAAACTTTATTAAATAGACCTCGATTATCTAGGCCTCAATTGTTCTTTGATGAATCAACTGGTTATAGATTATTCTTTGGGGCATCTCATATAATCCTTGCAGATAGTGGTCAAAAAGCTACTTTATATTTTGCACTCGCTCAAAGTGATAAACTTTTAGGACCTTATAAAACGGTAGGTGATGCTCCTCTTTTTGGACCATCTGCAGATAATAAATTTTCTAATCTAGCTGTTGGTGGTATTAGAGTTGTTCCTGTTAAAGATGGTTATGTTGGTTTCGAATGTGCTTTTGGATGGAATAAACTTAAAAATAAATCTATTAGTAATTTGATTCAAATAGAATCAAAAAATGGAATAGAGTGGAAACAATCAGCTAGAAAGCCTTTAATCTCACTTCCTGAGGCAGGTTGGGCTTCTAGATATATTACTAGTTGTGATGTTCAATATATGGAAGATGATTATTGTTATTATTGTTACTTCTCTGGAAATGCAACTTATAAAATAGGACCTATAAAATATATAAGAGAATCTTTAGGGCTTCTTTTAGGTAAGGCTCCTACTCTTAGAAAAGTATTTGAATAAAAAAGGGATTGTTGTAAAATAAAATACAACAATCCTTGATTTACTCTAAATATAATTAACTATTTAACAATCTCATAAGAAGATTTCTTTTTCATCTTATTTGATTTCTGTTCTATTCTATTAATTCTAATCAATTCTTTCTTTGTAGTTAATTTAATACTACTTAAACTTTTTCCTGATATAAATTGAGCAATTGCAACTCCGGTTTCTTCAGATCCTTTTACCTTTGGAATAATTGCATAGCCATGGTATGTTCCCGGGACTTCCATATAACGAACTGTAGTATCAGCAGAAGCTAGGGCATCTGAATAGAGCAATCCATCATCATGAAGAGGATCTTCCTCTGCTCCAAATATCAAAGTATTTGGAAGACGAGAGTGATCTTTAGCAAGAAGAGGAGAGAATAAAGGATCTAAGATGTCTTTTGGCTCATTCATGTATTGAGAGATGTAATAGGCTACCTCTGTATTTGTAATTGAAATAGTTGAAGAATATTTCTCAAAACTATTAGTTCTCATTCTAGCATCTGTTAAGGGATACAATAAAACCTGTCCTGCTATTTTAGGTCCTTTTCTATCTCTGGCTAATCTTGAAACTTCTGCTGCAAGATTTCCTCCAGCTCCATCACCAATTAAATAAATTCTATCAGGATCAACTCTCCAATACCGTGTTCCTGTAAAAGCCCATTCAAGGGTTGCATAACAATCTTCAATTGCAGTAGGAAATTTAAACCTAGGAGCAAGACGATAATCGACAAGAAGAATTCTTGCCCCAGTTTGTGAAGATAATCTTGAACAATAAAATGAATATAATTCTATATTCCCAAATATCCATCCACCGCCATGGAAAAAAATTACTAAAGGGGCTAAACAACCTGGATCATCTCTGTTTTCATTTTCAAACAAGTATCCTGTGACCGCTCCGTCAGTTACAGGTATTATGAAGGTTTTTTTGCTTACTTTTTTAGTGTTTTTAGTTAACTCTTTTTTTAAGCATTTATTCTTTAAAAGTACAGAGGAATTTATTTTATCTAATTGCTCTTGAGTTAAGTCATATAATTCTGCATGGCTTTTATATATTTTTGTTAATTTAAGATAATTTAATATCTTTTTTTCATTAGTGCCCATTTTCATAGGGGTATAGTAATTTATAAAATTATGTAAATCAAGGTAATTTTTTAATAATTATCTAATAAGTATTTATATTTAAATCATTAATTAGATTTATAGTAAAAAAAACAGCATAAAATAATTATGTTTTTGGAAATATTATATATTCATATAGTCCTTTTTGACGTGTAAGAAGCATAAAATTTTTCAATATTATTATGATTTGAGTAATTAATAGCCAATGTTCACAACTTAAGCTCATTACGCGTGTTTCTGAGGATAGATATCCTACATTAAAGCAATGAATAATTGGTTATTACATAAAAGACTTATCAGTTATTCCTTAAGTTGTGAGCATTGATTAATAGCAATAAAAATAATTTAAGTAAGTAATTGGGATTTTTTTATCATTTTTATTAGGTAGAAACAAAATTG
>JAENWY010000081.1 GCA_016649775.1 Spirochaetaceae bacterium | reverse complement strand
TCAAAGGTCGTCCCTTTTCTATATATATAAATGAATTAATTGTTTTGAATAATAGGGAATAATCATACAGAAAAGTATTATAACCCGAAAATTCGTGCTTAAAAAGTGTCTAGTTTATGGTGGTAAATAATAAAGTAATAGCCATTTTTAAAGATGTTAAATAAAATCAATATTTAGCTTACGCTATAAAATATTTTACTAAAAATGTATAACTATAAAGGAGTTTTAGATGAATAACGAAGAACTAACTCGAGTTGAAGAAGAAATGATTCGAGAAATAGAAGAATATAATAGAGAAAAAGATAAAATACGTATGATGTTAGGGAAAATAGGAGGGCAGTCATTTTCTAGAGTAGATGCAATTGTTAATGGAATATTTCTTACAATTATACTCACCCTGTTTACAATGGAAATTACAACTCATTTTTTACCTTCTTTCATTTCTCTTGAAATTAGCGTACTTCTTGTTTCAATCAAAATTGTCATCATGATGCATAACCAGTATAAAACAAACCATTTTCAATTCTGGGTTCTTAATTCTATTGAATTTAAAATTAATACAATACATACAGATCTTAGAAAGTTGAAAAAAGAGATACTTGCACAAGAAGAACAAAAAGTTAATATCACGGAGTTTTAAGTTGTTTTAGCAATGAGCTACATAATATAAAGTTTACTTTTTATAGTTAACTCAACTCTTGTTTTGGCTATAGATACTTATAGATTTAGAAGTTCCTGTTCTATTTTTCAATAGAACAAGATATATCAAGTTTTGTAGTTTTTTCATTGAATACTCTTTTTAAAGATATTCAGTTTTTGATACTTCTGTAAGTAAATATTACTATTTCACTCTCGTTGATAAAAATCCTTCAAAGAAATTACGAGCGTTAATTCCCAGAGTCCTATTTTTATAACCACCTTCCTGGACAAACAAAATAGGGCAAGATAACTTTCCAATTTCATGACCATTATTTTTAAAGTCATTTGCAGCTAATGACCAAGTTCCTGTTGGGTCACCTTTTGCGATATCAAGTCCAAGACTAATGACAAGATATTCTGGCTTAAAGTCTTTAACTCTTTTTATTGCTTTAATAAGAGCCTTTAGATATTCTTCGCCTGAAATATTTTCTTTCAATGGATAGTTCTGATTAAAGCCGATACCTTCGCCTTCTCCTGTTTCTTCGGCAAAACCTGAGAAATAGGGGTAAGCAAAAGATGGATTACCATGAATTGAAACAGTTAAAACATCATTTCTTGAATAAAAAATTTGTTGGTGTCCATTTCCATGATGATAATCTATATCAAGTATTGCAATTTTACCGTAATTTGAAAGAAAATTAGCTGCTATTGAAGCATTGTTAAAATAGCAAAAGCCGCCAAATACATCACGTTCTGCATGATGTCCAGGTGGTCTAACTAGGGCATAGGCAGTATGGTATCCTTCAAGTAATAATTCAGCACCTGTTAAAGCACAGTTTACCCCGGAACGAGCCGCAATAAATGCATTTTTGTTTAGTGGTGTGAATGTATCAATACAATAATATCCTGCAAGTACTGACAAATCATGAGGTGGACGTGTGGCATTTCTAACAGGGAATACATATGGATATATTGATTTTCCTTCTGGAAAAGCACTACATACTTTTTTAAAATAATTGAAATATTTAGGATTGTGAACTTCTAAAATATATTTGTCTGGAAAACTTCTTGATGGTCTTTGTTTAAAGGCTTCAAGTTTGGTTATCTCTTTCATAATACTTGATATTCTTACTGGAGACTCAATGTATCCTCTCTCTCTTACATGATGTATTTCATGTTTATCATTTACAATCAAAGGAATTAGGTTCTTAATAGCTTTGTATTTTTCAATTGGACGTTTTTTGTCAATATATATATAATCACGTAATTGAACTGGATTGGTTTTTATTGATGATACAACCATTTTTACATATTCTTCAGGACAATAATTTGGATATTTCCTCTGTAAAATTGCTTTAACAATTTTTTTTGCAACTGTTGAAGATAAATCATAATCATTTCCTAGATTATCAAATACTAGGTATGGAGGACAATCATCCTCAGAATTTACAGGTGTTTCATATTTTGTGCCAATAATTGGTCGAGCACCATATCGCTCATAGAATGCGAGTCTTGACTGGTTTTGTTTAAGTTCACTTTTATCTTTACACAGAGCGGCCTCATCAGGAAGACATTCCATAAAAATACCAACTGTATTAAGTAATTGAGCTTCCTCTCTGATTCTTTCATAAATTGCACCGCCAATTCCTGAAGAAGTTTTTTCAGGTTTTACAGCTAAATAATCGAGAAAGCAGAAATTAGCGTCAGGCATATAAAAAAGAATTGCAAACCCTTTTACATTCGCTTGACTACCCTCAGCTACAAATATAGTTGAGGAAAACTTATACTTCATGGGATTTTTCATCTGTTCAAGAATTTCATTTATTTTATCTTCTTTTACTGATGGAAAATGACTTCTCAAGATTTCAAAAATTTGTTCTATTGAATTCTTATTTGAGGGATGAAAAGAGTCTGTTACTTTTCTAATTTTAAATGTACTCATAATATCAAATGCTACTGTTGTTACCATACAATTGTCAAGATAATGTTACTTAAGTACTAAATTTAAATTGTTGATAATGAAATTCACTCCTACTTGAGGGCCACAAGAGGATTCACTAAAATCATTTTCACTCATAGGTATACTTACACCCCTAGCACAATCCATTCCCAAAAGTAACCACGTATATGGAAGAGTTTTTAAGGTTAATCCAAATTCAATACCAAGACCTTGAAATTTACCTGGCACTATTTTAGATATTTCAACGGAAAGATTATACAAAGAAAGTCCCGAATATAATCCAAATAAAGTTGGATTACTATTAATTGCCATAATATCTAATCTATCAAAAGAATTAGACATAGAGAATATACCACCAAATCTTTCCCTACTTTAATCTAACCAAGGATTTAGAACTTCAGCTCTATCAGATCTATTATAATAAAAATTCAAATTTTCATTAATAGTATCTTTATAAACAACTCTATAGTCAGGGTAATTATTATCTACAGGGAAATATAATACACCAGAATAATTAGAGGAAGGCTTTATTCGACTTGAATATAATAATTGATTTTCTAAAAACGGAAGTGATTTTTCATTATGTTCTAAAACATCATTCACACTATTTAGTGCAAAGAATGCATTAAAATAATTATTAGCACTATACCTTTTTGTTGTTGTACTATAATAAATCAATACTCAAAACTTAAGGAATAATTGGTAAGTCTTTTATTTAATAACCAATTTTAGGTTACCCGTACCCTAAGTATGATTATGTAACCCCACAGTTTATTCATTGCTTTAATGTAGGATATCTATCCTCAGAAACAGGCGTAATGAGCTTAAGTGGTGAACATTGATAATAAATAGTATAAAACATGATATGCCCCTAGAATACTTTTTACACAAAGAGAGTAATTATTATTACACTCCTTTATAAAAGTAATTTCTGGAAGCTTAAAATCACTAGTAGCCATATATTATTGAAATTTTTAATAATAGAGAGATGACGACACAACGAAAAATCAAATTATTCTTTGTTATTAAAAAAATCATAAATCGTCAAATTTAAATGATTTTTATAAATTTTAAATTTGATTATTCCGCATAACTAAATAAATATTGATTTAGTATTCTAATTAATAAAGTATTACTATACAAATTATTACATATGTAATTATATTAATTTGATTTTAAGTTGATTGTAACCAAGGAAACCTTGAGTTCAAATTATTATACTTATAATATTATTAATTAGGTGGATTACTATGGCAATTAAATCATTTGGTAATACTTTTAAAATTACCAAAAATATGGGATAGTTAATTTTCAAAAAGCAATGGAAAATGCAAAGTTACGAAAGAAATTTAATCCTATGGATATTGAAAAACATATAGCAGATGATGATTTTACCAAAAGATTTATGAAAAAATCGAATGGGAATTAATATTATCCCTCTTTTAGGGTTATTAAAGAATCAAAATTAATTTGAGGTGGAGAGTAGACTCTCCACTTTTTGTTGCTTGAATGTACAAAATTTTTAAATTAAAAATTCAATATCCTATGAAAAAGCGAATAATGCAAAAACTTATTTGTTAGTTGATGAGGAAATAAATATTGTAGCATATTATAGTTTAGCTTTAAAAAATATTTCTTTAGATAATCTTAAATTAACTAAAAACGAATTAAAAAAAGTTAGAGGATTTGGGCATTCTAGTTCCAATGTGATTTCTGGATTCTTGGTTGGTCAACTTGCTCGGAATGATGATTGTAGAAAGAAAAAATTATATGGTAAAATATTCCTTGATTTTGCAATTTCTCAATTAATAAAAATCCAAAACAGTATTGGCGGGAGATTTGTATTAATTGATTGTGCAGACGAATTGCTTAAATTTTATAGAGACAATGGTTTCGCTTAGATAGGTAAAAAAAATAAGTTAAATATTTTGGTTAAATTTTTAGATTAAATGGTTGAAATAATAAATAACTCATTCAACCCTGTTCTTAATTCAATCATAATTATGTAATTAAGAAGAAAAATATATTATATTTAAACTTTTCACGTGCGATTCTCAAATAGCTTGAAACAATTGATTCTAATAATTAACTAATCTTCAAAATCTATTGTTACTTCAGCTTTATTATAAATATCAATTTGATTATCTACATCAATTTTATTTACAATCCAACCCCTAAAAGCGCATAGGTGAATAAATTCATCTATTCTATTTACTCCATTCATTTCTCTTAGAGTTATTATAACTCCAAATTTTAGATTCTTATTATCCTTTCTCTTTGTTCGTTCTGTAGTCTTAATACTAATTCCCCATAGACCATTTTCATAAGCTTTTTTCGGTCTTGCTTTTATTTTAATTATTTCGCTAATGTGTTTAATATTATCCCATTTTCTATAAGTCTTACGGGCATTATCTTCAAACATCCATCCCCATGTTTCTCCTTGAGGATTTTCATTAATTGTTTTAATAGATTTCTTGTCGATTCTACCGAAATGCAAATCCATTTCTGTATTTGTATAATCAACTCCTTGATTTCTTGAACAATTTGTAAAATAGCATAACGTAGCTTTAGAAATAAATGGATATTTATCATTTTGTTTAGGAACCGGAATGTTAAAGTTATATGTATCATATTTTTCAGAAACTCCCGATAAAATAAATCTTATTTCATCATCTTGTGATTTAACAATATTTTCTATTCTTTTTGGTACTATACCGTATCCTATTTTTTTTACATCAGGGCCCATATTGTTCCAGCCAGTTGCAGAATCAATAATTAAAGCTTTTGCAACTTCTTTTGAGAATCCAAGTATATTAATTAGATATGCAACCTTTCTGGTAATCCAAGGAGCGGCAAAAGAAGTCCCTTTACATTTTATTCTCTCTCCGGTTGATGAATATGTCCAAATTCCTTTATCTTTGTCTCCTCCATAATAACTTACATCTGGTTTAATATAAAAAGATAAAACTCCCCCTTCTCTTGAATAAGAAGCTGCATTATCATCAAAATCAACGGAATTTACAACGATGGAATTTATTGAATCCGCTGGAGCTCCTATTTTTTGTATGTCTTTATTGATTGAACGAGAGATATTTGTTCCTGCAATGATAAAAATTACATCATAGTCATATTGAAGTTGGTCGATAACAGCTGCTTCAGGTGAAATGAAATTAGGTTTTATTTCAAGGACTCCTCCTAATGATAAATTCCATACTTTAATATCTTTATTTTCCATAATAATTTTTTTTATACTTTTTAAAACAGTAAAGGAACTAATAGAGCCACCTGTTGATACACCAAAGTGTCTAACTTTAAAACGACCACAACCATCCTCTAAATCAGGATTAAGAGATGGTCCATCTACAATAATAGAACTTACTTCTGTACCGTGAATACACTCAAGAGGAATGTAAGGAATATCTTCTCCTGTTGTATCCTTAAACTCAACCCAATCAGAAAAATATACTCCTTTATAAAACATTGTATCAATTACACCTACGGTAGGTTCATTTTTTGGTGTAGGAATTGTCAATTCAATTTTTTCTTTAGAAATAAAGGAATCTTTTGTAATTTCAGATATATCAGAAACTGACATGGATACTAAATAAGGAGCTTTGTCTATTAATTTATTATATTGATCTGGTCTTAATAAAGCCGTTGTATTATCTAAACTTCTAATTTTGTTAAAATCTTCTATGCCTATTTTTTTAAGCAATTCTTCAATGGGTTTTCCTGTATCATAAATAGAAACAATCATACCTACATTACTAGTGTTATTTTCTCTTTCAATATCAAACCTTTCTACATAATAAGAATCAACTATAGTGTTAACAAATTTAGTTTTTTTTAAGTTTGTAAAATCGCATCTTTTTTTATTATTATTTACTGCTTTTATTTCATCATGAGAAATAAAATTAGAATTGAAATTTTTTTTTATTATTTCAATAGATTTTTCAATATTAGTTATTGATTCAATAACAATTGTCTTACTTATATAATAGGTAATTATATGTTTTGGTTTGAGTTTATCAGTAAATTTTGCACCAACAATAAAATTGCTCGCAGGCTTGCCATTTATTGAAAGTAAACTTTTAACTCTATTGCTTTTTGCAATTACATCATTGTAATAAGTACTAACCAATGGATTAATTTCTAAATATACATTTTCCCATTCTTCTAGTATTTTATTTAAGTCATTTCGTAGGTTAATAAGATGATTGATTGTTATTATCTTTTTAGATGGTATGTTAGAAGCCCCTATTTGTGATGGGTATTTTTTTTGGAAAAATTTTCCTTTTAATGTTAAGATGTTATTCATGTTATTCCTTCAAATCTCTGGAAACTTGACTTTTTGATATTCCTGTTAATATTTCAATCTCTCTTACAGTAAATCCTTGATTCTTCATTAGTTTAATATCACAATCTTTTTGATTATAAGTACTTTGATACAATCTTTTTAAATAATCAAATTCATTACCTGGATTACTAAAAGCAATTGAGGTTTTTATTATATTTATTAAATCTCCAGGATAAGGAATGGGGTCTAGCAAAGCTATTATTTTTCTGAATAATCGAATATTTCTTCCTGCAAACTTAACTTTATCTAAATAATTGTTTAAAATTACTTCAGCAATTTCTATTAAGTCTTCTCTACTATATCTATTAAAGTTAATTACTGAATCAAATCTTCTAGTTAACGCTTTATCAAAAATATCAAACAAATTAGTTGTAGCAATTAGAATTACAGAATCATTCATATTTTCTAATTCTTTTAAAATTGTAGAAGTAGCTCTTCCCATTTCTCTTAAATCATTAGAATTATTTCTATCTAAAGCAATTGCATCAATTTCATCAAATAAGATAATTACTTTCTGCGGGTTGCTAAGTTCATTAATCTCTTTAAAAAGAGCAACTATATTTTTGGATGTTTGTCCTAATTTGCTTTCTACAACTGCTGAGAAATCTACCATAAATAATTCACGTTCTAATATACGAGCAAGTTGTTTAACAGTTTCTGTTTTACCTGTACCTGGTTTTCCTTGGAATAAAAACTTATTTACACCAATATTATGGCCTACCGCATTTACAATACCAATAACATCCTCTTTGATGGCATCTGGTAAAGGAAGAGGTTCTTGGCTAGGTTCTATTTTTTTAAAATAGCTAAAATCATTTTCGCTATATTGAGGAACAAAAGTATCTGTGCTAGATAATAGTGCCATAATATATTCAGCTAATTGGTAATCGCCCATTTGATCAAATTCTTTTACTATTTCATAAGCTTCAGCTCGAAAAGCAGAATCATTTTTTTCTGAATACCATTTTATTAAATTTATTACATTTTTCTTTTTCATATTATTACCTACAATTTATAACTAATTATAGATATAATACTTACGGGACAATTTGTCAAGTAATGGGACATAACTTGAATTTTTAATTAACTTTTTTAGGAGTTATGTCCTTTAGTATTAAATAGATTTAAATCAAAGAACTATTAATAAGTTAAAGACAGAAATAGAAATAGGTATTTCTTTTGTAATTTTATGGCACCTAATTTTACTCATAATTTTTGTTTATAATTGAAATTTTTCACATAGTGTTTAATAATTGGAATTTCATAAATATGTTTTGAACTGTTCCTTGTGGTAACCTGTTTTGCTGAATTTATCGTATAAGTTTTATGTTATTGCGTTCACAATAAGTTGTTCTGTTAAGGCCATATTTAAAATCTTTTTTATTATTTTATGGAATTCCCTTGAGAATTTTTCTTTTATATTTTCAGAGAAATAATAATTAATCTACAAGTTTACCCATACATATTGAGTTATAGTATTGTCCATCCATATAGAAATCTCTGGTAATTATACCTTCTTTAATAAAGCCAAATTTTTCATATAGCTTTATTGCCTGGATATTATCCTCTTTCACTTTTAGATTTATTTTTGTTAAGTCAGTTGTCTCCAACCATTTAATAAATTCCATCATTAGGTTTGTTGCAACTCCTTGATTCCAATACTCTTTTAATACTGTTATAGATAAATCTCCTGAGTGTTTCAATCTAGCTCTTTTAATTATATTTATAGATAAATTCCCTATTATTTTAGTACCAACAAGTGAAATTAGGAAACATTGATTTGGAGATTTAATGATAGCTTCTATAAATTGTTTTTATGAATCTAAAGAAGGATTAAATTCTCTTTTTCAAAAGTTAGATTATCTGATTCTAAAATAATGTCTTTTACATAAGAGATAATACTTTCAGCGTCTTCTATTCTTGCTTCTCGTATCATAATCTCTTTATCATTTTTTAACATATGCGTCATATACTTATATTCCTTTTTCAATATTTATAATTTTACATAAATTTCAAAATATGATATATACCCTCGATACAACTAACCGTTAATTAATAACTGATTATTAGAAGTTAAATTACTAGAAGTTTTAGGGGAATATCCATTTTATTCAATTAAATGAAAGTCCCTATATATTAGTATTTTGACTGGTTCTGTTAATATTTCTAACAATTATCAATATTATACTATATTT
>JAENWY010000234.1 GCA_016649775.1 Spirochaetaceae bacterium | reverse complement strand
TCATTACTTTTTAAGAATTTAATTATCTCAGGTGCTTTAGGATGTGATAATACATATAAATAATAGGCATGTTTACTTTCAATATTGTTATGAGGAATTATATATTCTGAATTTCTTAATTTTGAATCATAATAATTTGCATTCTCTCTTCTTCTATCAATAAAATCATCTAAATAATTTAATTTGATATTCAATATAGCCGCCTGAACCTCATCAAGGCGAGAATTCTGACCAATCACAAAATTATAATATTTAGGAGCTCTTAAATCAATGTCTGTATTTGGATTTAAAGGTTCCTTATCTTTATTTAGAAGATTATAAGTATTTAAGCCCGATATACCTGACCCATGAATTCTAAGAGCTCTACAAGCCTCTGCAATAGAATCATCATTGGTGGTAATCATACCACCATCCCCACAACAACCTAAAGTTTTAGTTGGAAAAAACGAAAAACAACCAACTGTACCTAAAGAACCGGTTTTTTTACCCTTATAAGAAGCACCCGCGGCTTGGCAAGCATCTTCAATTACAAATAAATTATGTTCTTCAGCAATTCTATTAATATCATCCATATTACTCGGTTGACCATAAAAATGGATAGGCATAATGGCTTTAGTTTTGCTTGTAATAACTGATTCAATTTTTGTTGTATCAATACAATAAGTTACTGGATCAACATCAACAAATACATTTTTAGCTCCCACAGAAGCGATAGCCTCAGATGTTGCAAAAAAGGTAAATGGACAAGTAATGACTTCATCACCGGGACCTATACCAAGAGCTTTTAATGAAATATGAATGGCATCTGTACCATTTCCTACCCCTATTGCATGTTTTACACCACAATAAGAAGCAAAATTTTTTTCAAACTTATTAACATTATTACCCATAATATATGAACCACTTCGAAGAACATCCAATGCTACTTTTTCATATTCAACAGAATGCTCTTCATATTGTCTTTTTATATCCATTAAGGAAATTTTCATTTTCTATTTTAAACCTTTACTTTATTTTTAATATTTTTATTAATCCCCACCAAATTACTAAGAAAGATGAAATTATTACAGCTTTATTTTCATATTCTCTATAAACATACCAATGGTATTTAATCTTGTTAAATTTATTATAAGAAATAGATTGTGTCCATATTCTGTATTTCATTAATACTTCTTGCATTCCATATATATAAGGATAAATTCTTAATACCCGTAGCCACAAACTATAATCATTATCTTTACGAGTTTCAGGGATATCTACTTTCGCCAATAGTGAGGCTTTAATTAATACAGAAGAAGAACCAATTGGACAATACATTATTACTTTTCGATAATTAGCTTTTTTATTAGCTTTAATTATTCTATTTAAAGATTTAGTATTTTCATCCACTTGTTCATAATCTGTACAAGTAAATTCATAATGGTTATCTAAAGAAAATTTCATTTGCTTCTCTAATTTGTTAGAAGGCCAAATATCATCAGCATCAATAAAGGCAATCCATTCACCCCTTGATTTTGTAAACCCAAATTTAGTAGCAATACCAGGTCCACCATTCTGAGCAAATGTAAATATTTTTATTCTATTATCAAGTTTTGCATTCTTTTTAGCTATATCAAGCGATTTATCAGTAGAACAATCATCAACAAATATTAACTCCCAATTTTTATAGGTTTGATTTAAAACAGAATTCAAAGTTTCCTGCAAAACTTTTTCTGAATTATAATTAGGAATGATAATTGAAATTAATGGATGTTGCATAATTTAATCCTTGTCCCGTGGTTTAGTAAAAATTTATTTCAAAAATATTAACAAAAAAAGTCTTTTATGATTGTTAAAAAAATAATTTCAAAACAACCTAATATATTATTCTATAAATTAACATTAGACTAAAGTCCAATAGTTTGAAATAATATATATTTCAATAGTAGTAGTCAAGCAGTCCTTCAAGGTTCTTAAATAATAATATTTAAAACTCTATTTTAATATTATATTAGGTCACGCCAATAAACTGGTCCCTATAATGGGGACACAATGAAAACTTTATAGCTAATTAATTTAACAGTTTAACCATAAAAAAGTTACATTTATTTACATAAATTTGAAATTGAACCCACTTTTTAAATAATTATTTAAACTCAATTTCTGCAAACATTGAAAACCTTTATTCCAAAATCCTTAAAATCCTCAATTTAACACTTGAATAAGCTAATGTTTGCGATAACTATGTAAAACCATAGTAATTAATGTTAAATTTATTAACTTATCTAGTTCTCTATTGGGAGTTATTGTAGTGATATAGAAAAAACCAAATAGAATTAATTAGTATAACAAGTCTTCCTTCTTGAAACCTAAAAGGTCATCAAAGAACCTTATTAATTTCATGAATCTATAATTATTTTCGTTTAAAGGATTATCTTCGTCACATAATTCTTTAAGATTTTTTGCATTTTAACTAGAACTTTTTAAGTTCAATTTATCAATAAGTTTTTTGTTACCTTTTTCAGCATCATTAATTAAGCATGATCATCCTTAAATAGGAGTAAAGAAGATATCCAAATTATTACTCCCTTAAGGTTTCGAATATCCCTCTATAGGACAATATACCTTATTTCCATAACAACCGATACCTATACCTATTTGATTATCTTAAAGAACTCTTTATGCTCTCTTATCAATCGGCCAAATATATAATTTAATAACTCAATTCGAGCATCTTGTTTATTGTATGAAACAATTTTATATTTTATGATTATCAAAGTGTGTGCTATTTGTAATATAGAAAGTTCTTTTACAATTTATACATATTATATCTTCGAATATTGTTTTTATAAAATCTAAATATTTTTATTTTTTTCGTATTCGTAATATTTTCATTTATTTACTTCAATTACATTTAATAATTATGTTTCTTTATAATTCTTTAGTTGTAATAATTTTATTGGTTTATTTGATCAATAAAAGACTGAAAATTAATATAATTATCCACTTTAGATTAGAGTATAATTTTTCTATAATAAGACTTAATTAATTTATTCATAAAGTTATAAGTCCTTAAGAGTTCCAATGGCGATAATACTACGGCTTCCACATTAAACATATCATCAACAAAAGAACAATTGTCTAAAAGTAAAAAGAATTAAACTGATGCTAACAAAATTATAAAAATAAATAATCTATATAATGAGTTGATTAGATTACCCGTTATTACATATAATTAAGAGAATTATTTCTAATATTATTTTAGAAAAAAAATATAATCTAAATATTTGAGGTTACGAAATCAATACATTAAGCAAAAAAGACTACAACCTATTATCGTTTCTATATTTGATATATTTATATTCTTCTATTATTTTCTCAACTATATATTTAAAGAATTTGAATAATGTGGTTTCTTTAATACTTGCAATTTTTAATATAATAATAACCATTGGAATAACTTTAGTAGCCTTAAAATACATAGTTGGAGATTTT
>JAENWY010000042.1 GCA_016649775.1 Spirochaetaceae bacterium | reverse complement strand
TTCCCATTAAAACCTTCAGCTTTAGGTTCTCAAATGAGATCTGTTGGTGAATCTCTATCTATAGGTAGATCTGCTATTGAAGCTCTTAACAAAGCTATTAGAGCTACAGAGAGAAAATTAGAAGGTCTAGAGACTTTAAAAGAAAGTGATGTAGCTCAATATCTAAATAATGCTCACCCCTTAAGAATACTTGCAATCTATACTGTATTATTTAATGAAGGTGAATCATCAATGGAGAGATTGAGTGAACTCACGGGTTTTGATAGATGGTTTATCTATCAATTATATAAACAATCACTATTAGACCATGAGTTAATTGAATCAAAACAGTTAACTAAAGAGTTATTAGAAAAGGCCAAAGTCTATGGTATGAGTGATAAGAGAATTAGTGATTTATCAAATAATACAAAAGATGAAGTATTGGCTCTAAGAAACAAATATAATATTCACATAACCTCTCATTTTGTTGATACCTGTGCTGGAGAGTTTAAAGCACTAACTCCCTATATGTATAATACTTATGGGGAAATAGATGAAGGAGAGCCTTTTAACAAGGAAGCTATTGTTATACTAGCCTCAGGTCCTAATAGAATTGGACAAGGGTTAGAGTTCGATACCTGTTGTTCTCTCTCTTCTATGGCTTACAGAGAGTTAGGTAAAAAAACAATTATAATTAACTCAAATCCTGAGACTGTTTCTACAGATTATAATGTATCTGATAGATTATATATTGAGCCTTTAGATTCTGAAACTGTTAAAGAAATTCTCTTAAAAGAACATGCTAGTAAATTAGTAATTCAACTTGGAGGTCAAACTCCATTAAATATTGCTCAAGAGCTTAAAGATGATCCAACTATTGAAATAATAGGAACTTCTTTAAAAGGCATTGATTCAGCAGAAGATAGAGGTGATTTTGCTAAAATTTTACATGAACTAAAATTAAATCAAGCTGAAAATAGAATGGGAACTACTATGGATGAAATACACAGTAGTGCTAAAGAAATAGGTTACCCTATTTTACTTAGACCATCATTTGTTCTAGGTGGTAGATCTATGTTTATTGCCTATTGTGAAAATGATATTGATTCATACTTTGAAAACAATGCCGTTAGCTTTGATATAGACCACCCTATTCTAATAGATCAATTTTTAGAAGATGCTTTTGAATATGATTTAGATGCTATCAGTGATGGAACAGATATTTATATCGGTGGTATTCTACAACATATTGAAGCAGCTGGTATTCACAGTGGTGATAGTGCTGCAGTATTTCCTCCCTATAAATCAAGTGAAGCTATTCTTGAAGAAATGAGAGTTGCAACTCTCAAGATTGCAAGAAGAATGAATCTAATTGGTTTTATTAATATTCAATTTGCAGTTAAAGATGAAACTTTATATATAATTGAAGTAAATCCTAGAGCTAGTAGAACCGTTCCCTTCATATCAAAATATAGTAAGGTTGATTTAATTAAAGCAGCTGTTAAAGTTTGGGAAGGTATTAGCCTAAAAGAACAAGGATTAGTTCCTGAATATACTAATATTGGAGAAGGCAAATGTCATTCTGGATGGGCAATCAAAGAAGCTGTATTCTCCTTTGACAGATTTGTTGATATAGATCCTTTATTAGGACCTGAAATGAGATCAACAGGAGAAACAACTGGATCTGGTTCAACATTTGGTGAGGCTTATGCTAAAAGTCAAATTAGCTCAGGCAACAATCTTCCAACCTCGGGTAAAGTATTAATCAGCGTTAACAAAAAAGATAGAAAGACTATTATTCCTGTAGCAAAGGAATTAGTTAAACTTGGATTTGAAATAGCTGCAACGCCAGGAACTGCTAGAGATTTATTTGATGAAGGTATCCTTTGTGAAGTAATGCTTAAGGTAATGGATGGGCATCCAAATATTGTAGATAATTTAAGTAATAAAAGAATTGATTTAGTTATTAATACACCTATGGGCTTCCACGCAATAAGTAGCAGTGATGATATTAGATCTATTGCACTATTGCAAAAGATTCCCTACACAACCACAACAAGTGCAGCTGTAGCTGCAGTTGAAGGTATTAAATACCTTCTTAAAAAAGAAGCTAAAGTTAGTCCAATTTATAAGTTTATAAATTAGTCCAATTAGGCCATATAGTTTTGAGGAGAGTCATCCATAGGCTCTCCTCTTTTTCTAAAAATCTCTATGTAATAAGTTTCCATAGGGAGATAATATGAAATTAACAAAATTTATAACTTTAAGTGTAGAAAAATATTTAGAAATCAAACCTCAAATTTCTATAGAACTTTATTGTATTAATCTCATGGACTACAAAGTTAAAACACACAGAAAAGTATCAAGACCCAATTTTTCTCCACTCCTATAAAAAAAAGAAGACCACTTGAAATACAAGTGGTCGAATTCTCTTTTAAAAAAAAATAATTCAGAACGGCATATGTTCATCCTCTAAAAAAAATTATTTTTTTAACCAACATCAATATGCTACATTTGTTTTTTACCGGTGGCAACCATTTATTACCAATCTGTAAAGTAGCAGGGACTCAGTCAATTTAATAAATAAACTTTTTTATTCTTAAATCAAGCAAATTAATTCAATATTTTGATCTTAAATATCAAATTCTGACAATGGAACTTTTCACTAGTAATAATCTTATTAAAAAAAACAATGATAAGAACAATATCATTTACTACACAAAGTTTCAATTTATCTTTTTCTGAAGTAGTTAAACTAATTTTCATTTTTGATAACTCTGTTAATAATTGGAAATTATAATTTTCATTTCTATTTTTTAATGAATTTAAAATACAATTATTATGAGCACAAGCATTTCTAATTATTTTTATAGACCATGCAAAATTTTCAATTTTACTATTATAAGATTTATAATTAGTTTTTGCTTTTTTAGAATAATAAAATTCATGTAATTTTAAAAATTCAGAAAAACTTAAAACCTCTACCAAAGCCCAAATAGGCATTTTTGAAAAGTACTTAATCAAAATACTAGAACTATAAGTTGGTTTTTCTTCAAATCTGTTAACAATATCATTATACTTTTCATATATTTTACAAAAAAATCATTTACAATTGTATAACCATCTTCGTTTTTGTCTTCTGCTATATCATTTTTTAAATTTCGGATAATTATTTGGTTTATTGTAGAATAAATCTCTTCATCTATGGTAACTTTATACACGAGGCTTCCTCTCTTTATTTCTTGTTTTTTCAACTTTACAATAACGGAGGAAGCCTCTTTTTTCTACATTTTTTTAAATAAAATTTATTTATGCAGTCCTGCAACTCCCGACAATTTGACTACAGACCCAATATTTATTAAACATAAGTGTTTATAAATTAACTAATGATAACACTTTTAGGTATATTTTCAATTCACGATTATTATATCTATCTTTCATTTAACCTAATATATTTTGATATATACACATAAAAGGTGTATAATAACAATGATAGATAATTAACAAAAAATAAAAAGGAAACAATCTTATGTTAGGAGCTATTATTGGCGATATTGTAGGGTCAAGATTCGAGTGGGATAATTACAAGAAAAAGGATTTTGATTTTTTTAATAAAGACTGTTTTTTTACTGATGACAGTGTGATGAGTTTAGCTATATGTGACGCTTATTTGAAAGACTTTGATAATGAATATAAAGGAAAAAACATCCTTATAAAAAGTATGCAAACACTTGGAAGAAAATATCCAGCTTCCGGATATGGAGATCACTTTGCTTTGTGGATTACTGAGAATAATCCAAAGCCCTATGGTAGTTATGGAAACGGTGCAGCAATGAGAATCAGTGGATGTGGATTTTCCGCAACCTCAATCTATGAAGTAAAACATATGTCGGTGTTGATTACAGAAGTAAGTCATAATCACCCTGAATCCTTTAAAGGAGCAGAAGCTACTGCAGTTGCTATTTATCTTGCAAGAACTGGCAAAAATAAAGAAGAAATTAAAACCTTTATAAAAGATAATTATTATCAAATTAACTTTACTCTTGATGAAATACGGGAGAACTATGAATTTGATGAATCTTGCCAAGGAACTGTTCCTCAAGCATTAGAAGCTTTCTTTGAATCCAATAGTTTTGAAGATGCAATTCGTAATGCTATATCAATTGGTGGTGATAGTGATACTATTGGTGCAATTACAGGTGGAATTGCTGAAGCCTATTATGGAATCAGTGAAGAGATGAGAGATAAAGCTAAAACATATCTTGATTTCACCTTGCTTGATATATTAGAAAGATTTGAAAAAAGATATGGTGCAAAAATACTGAAATAAATATAGCTCGATATTAATCGGCAAAGAGAAAACTAGAGTGAGCAATAACATTATATAAAATAATTTCTTTTTTTGTTCACAATTTTTACAAGCATTAAATTAACAAATCCACAATCTAGAGTTTCAAGAAATTTTAAAACATAGTCATCCTTGTTAAAATCTTTTTTCACATAAATACTAGATGTTAAATTTGTATATCTATACTATAAATTGAAAAACAAATAAAATTAGTACTTACCTGTTGGAATATATAGTTGATAATTACTAATTATCACATTATGTTATGTAAAAAGGATGTTAAATGAACTTATTTTTTAAAGAAAACATAAAACTAAAGAAAATACTAAATATTATTATTTTACTAATATGTGTTATCTATGCTTGGATAATCTATTATAAGAATGGAGCTATTCAAGCTACCGTTATGACCTTAGTACTTTTTATAATTTTAGAGGTTATAATATTCTTTGTAGTAGGACTTAGAGATCAAAAAAAACTAAATAAAATCCTAACCCTTCTTTATAATGATATTACTCCGCTTATTTTCATTAAAAAGATAAACGAAATCATTGATTTAGATATCCTTAATACTACAACTAAAATTGCAATATTATCACATAAGGCAAACGCTTATGCCTATTCTGGTAATTTTGAAGAAGCTTATTCTATTTTAGATGAAATAGATAAATTAGCAATAAGAAAAAATGACAAGGCCCAGATACTTGGGAATAGAATAAGCTATCAACTATTAGAGAATAAGCTTGATAATATTGATAAAGAAATGAAAGAATTTGAAGTCTTTGCCTTTGCTGATAATAGTAAATATAAATTTTCCCATAAAAGTTACAAGAGAAACTATATACACCAACAAATTCATCTTAAAATCATTAGAAAAGAAAAGTTAACTGGTAGCGAGGTTAATGAATTATATGAATCAATACAAACTGGTGGTAATCAATTAAATATTGAAAGTCTAAGATATTATGCTGCTTTATTCTTAATTAGAGATAAAGATAAAACTGGAGCACTAGAGCAATTAAAAAAAATTGATCTAAAAAATGAAATAACAATTATTAGAAAAAAAGCAAAGGTATTATATAAAGAATTATCTTGAAATTAATTATAATTTTAGAAATATAATTTTATTCTCTTTAGTCAATATATCCGTATTATTTTTGACTATTGTTGTTAATCATGCTATTATATTGTCAGACAATATTATGAAAAATGAACCAAAAATACCAATAGCAAAACAGGTTTCTTCCTCTATTAAAGACTCTATTATAAAGGGTGAATATAAAATTGGAGAAAAGTTACCTGCAGAAACAAAATTAAGTGAATTATTAGGTGTAAGTAGATCCTCCATTAGGGAAGCTCTTATGGAACTACAAGCTCAAGGATTTGTAGAACTTAAGGCAGGAAGAGGTGCTTTTGTCTATGACAATAAACCTCATGATTATCAATCATTAAAACAATGGTTTATTGAGTCCGCACCTACGCTAGAAGAATATAACCAAGTTAGGAGATCTATCGAACCTAATGTAGCCTTTTATGCTTCAATTAATGGAACAGTAAAAGAAAAAGAAGAACTTATGAAAATTCATCTCTCCTTCGTATCTGCTGAGAGTGAGGCTAATGTTGCAAAATTAGCAAAACTTGATGAGGAATTCCATTCATGTATTTTTAAAATGTCACATAATTCGGTTTTCATACAAATGAATCAGTTTTTAAATATAGGCCTTAAACAATATAGAGTAAAATCAATTGCTTTTAAGGAAAATTCTCTAAATACAGTTAAAGAACACGGAGCAATTTGCATGGCTATTGTGCAAGGAAATAGTGAAGAAGCACAAAAATATATGATTAATCACTTAAATGTTTCAGATTCAGAAATTCATTCTTACACAAAAAATAATTAAGCATATATCTTTTAAAAAAACATAGCACTCTTTTAGAGTGCTACATTTTTTTGAAAAATTTCTATTACCAGGCAGTCCAGCCACCATCAACAATCAAATTTGAGCCGGTCATATACTTAGAAGCATCAGAAGCTAAAAAAATTACAGCTCCATTATATTCATCGGCTTGAGCCATTCTTCCAATTGGAATACGACTTTCATAATTTGCATGAAAAAATTCATCTTGATTCTCTCTCCATACACCAGAAGGAGTTAATGCATTAACTCTAATATTCTTTTTACCCCAATAGGTTGCACAATAACGAGTTAAATTATATATACCACTCTTAGCAGCACAATAGGCAACAGGTTTAACAAAGGCTACACCAGTCATTTCTTCCTTATATGCATATATATCCTGAACAGGACTTACCATACCATATATAGATCCTACATTAATGATTGATCCTGGTTTATTATTTCCAACAAGTCTTTTTCCAAAAGCTTGAATCATTAAGAATGTTCCTGTTAAATTTGTTTCAACAACTTCTCTAAATACTTCTTCAGGAAAATCTTCAAAGGGTCCTGAAACTTCAGGAGGGGCTGTTGGTTGTGTATCAATTCCTGCATTATTAATAAGAATATCTGGACAACCCCATTCATTCTCTATTAAATCAAAAGCATTATTAATACTCACTTTATTAGAGATATCAACTTTTGATACCATAAAATTAGGACTCTCGACTATTTCACTACCAAAAACTTTTAAAGCTTTTTCCTTAGATGCCGATCTTGATAATACTACTACTTTAGCTTTTCTATTAAAGAATTCTTTAACAAATTCAGCACCAATTTGTCCCATACCACCGGTAATTACTACTACCCGGTTACTAACATCAAAAATATCTTTTTTAATCATATTAAATTTCCTTTACTTTATCTAAAGCTATTTTTACATCTTCTTTTTGTTTAGTTGTTAAAGGGCTAAAAGGTTCTCTACAAGGACCAGCCATAAAGCCTAGTAAGTCTAAACAATACTTTGTAGCTGGAAATACACTATTATTAACAAGTGCTTCAATAAAATCATTTGCCTTTGTTTGATAATACTGGGCTTCTTTTACATTTCCAGTTTTAAAGTTTTCTCTAATTTTCTTATAAATATTTGGAATAATATTTATGGTAGTTCCTATAGTAGCAGTAGCTCCTGCTGCTAAGCTACTATAATAAATTTCATCAAAACCATTAAATAATATTTTATCAGGGTAGGCCTTTTTCATTCTTTCTAATTCATATAAATTATTAGAAGTATTTTTAATTCCAATAATTCTATCATCTTTTAATAGAGGAGAGTTTTGATTAAATGAAATATTTGTAAACTGAGGAATATTATAAACAATCATTCCAATGTCAATTTTATCAGCCACGTTTAAATAGTTTTTTTCAATCTCTTGTTGAGTATACTTATAGTAAATTGGTGGAATCATAGAAACGGCTACGGCTCCATGCTCTTGTGCATGTTTACTCAATTTTATTGAACTTCTTGTAGATAGAGCGCCAGTGTGAACAATATAGGGTAAAGATTCTGCATATTCAGCAACAGCTTCAACTATCTTCATTCTTTCAGCATCACTTAATAATAAGCCTTCACCTGATGAGCCACAACAATAAAATCCTTCAACTCCTAAATCCTTCTCATAGTTGATAATATCAATAAGAGATTTAATACTTACCTCACCATCACTATCATAAGGGGTTATTAAAGCTGAATAAATACCTTCTTTATTTAATACTTTATTCATTAGTACCTCTTTTTTCAACAGACCCATAATATGTTAAATTGTCATAATTAAGAGTTAATCCTAAACCAGGTCTATCGGGAATAGTTAAATTACCATCTACTGGTTTTGGTGCATTAGTAAAAGTTTTTTCTACTAATTCATTAAACATAAACAAACTCTCAAGATAAACCCCATTAGAGAAAGCAGATAATAAATGAGCATGAATTAAATCAAATCCATGAGGTGCATATGCAATATTATAAGCTTGTGCAATTGCTAACATTTTTCTAGCCTCAGTGAATCCACCACAACGGGTAATATCAGATTGAAGAAAATCAATACATTTATTAACAATTAAATCTCTAGCACCAAATCTAGTATATTCATGTTCGCCTGATGCACAAGGGAGTATATTAGCAGCTCTAAATCTTGCTAATCCAGGAAGGTCATCAGCAAATACAGGTTCTTCAAAGAATACAATATTCAAATCTTGAAGTTTATAGGCAAGTCTTAACGCAGTAGAAGATGTGAATGCATTATTAGCATCAATCATGATTCCAATATCAGGACCAATTGCTTCAGCAACTGCATGTATTCTCTTTGAATCTTCATTGGGATTCTTACCACCATCAAAACCAATTTTGATTTTAATAGTTTTAAACCCAGCCGCTACCATTTCCTGAGCTTCTGCGACTAATTCTTCTGTTGAATATGAAACCCAACCACCACTAGCATAACAAGGAATAGTAACCCTTTTGCCACCTAGTAATTTATAAACAGGTAGATTAAATATTTTACCTTTAATATCCCAAAGAGCAATATCAATTGCGCTGTAGGCACAAAAGGCTAAACCTTTTCTACCAACTCCTCTCATATAAGCAAAGACTTCATCATATAAAGCTTCTGTTTCAAGAGGAGAAGAGCCTATTAGTAAATGGCCTATGGATTTATTAATAAACTCACAAATAGCCTCACCACCTACCTCATGGTAGGTAACACCAATTCCTTTTAATCCTGTATCTGTAATAACTTCAACTACTACATATCCGATTGTTTCAACTTTTCTAGTTGAATCACTAAAATTACCTTTTTGTTTTGTTTCAATCAAATAAGTTTTGATATCACTAATTTTTGAATTAACCAATTTTGAATTGTCCATTATTTACCTCTTTTATCCTTTTACTGCACCAGCTGTAAGACCTGATACCAATCGTTTCTGAGCAAAGAAAAACATTATACATACAGGGATTATTGTTAAAATACCACCTGCTGTTAATAAATCCCATTGAACACCTAGTTGCCCTATCATGTTTTTTAGTGCAACTGGAATTGTTCTCGTTTTGCTATTTGTAAACATCATAGCAAATGTATATTCATTCCAAGAATTCATAAATATATAAACTCCTGTCGATACCAAACATGGCCCTAAAATTGGAATAATTATCTTCATAAAGGCTTTTCCTCTACTACAACCATCAATCATGGCAGCTTCTTCAAGAGTCAATGGAAGATCATTTATAAATCCATTTAGTAACCAAATTGAAAAAGGAATTGTAAAAGTAGTATAAGATAGCACTAGAGAAATGTGTGTATATAATAATCCAAGTTTCCTCATAATTGCGTATAAAGGAAGCAATAATAAAACTGTTGGAAACATGTTATTACATAAAAATAATCCCATTAAAGGAGCTCTTCCTTTAAATTTATATCTCGAAAAAGCATAAGCTGCTAAGGTTGATACAAAAAGAGATACAACTGTAGTTTCTGTGGCAACAATGAAACTATTTTTCATTGAATCGAAGAAATTAATTGTCGTTGTAAATAGCTTATGATAAGCATCAAAGGTTACACTTTTAGGCCAATAAGTTGCTTGTCCATATAATTCACTCTCTACTTTTATTGAAGTTATAAAAGTCCAATAGAATGGAAAGAGAATAAATACTAACAATATCAATAACGGTATATATAGAGTTAAAATTTTTTTAAATATATTATTTTTTTTCATTATACCTTACTCCTGAATGTCGATTTAATATATGGAATAGCAATAAATGATAATAGTATTGCCATTACTATAGCCATACTTGAAGCATAGCCTAGATCTAAAGCATTACCTTTATTATAAATATAAACGCTTAAAGTCTGTGTTGAATAAGCAGGACCACCACCACTCATATTAAATATTACATCAACAGAGTTAGCTACCCAAATGATTCTTAATAAGACTGTTACACTAATTGTATTCTTCATACTAGGAATTGTTATTTTAAATAATTTTGTAGCCCAACCAGCTCCATCCATTTGTGCAGCTTCATATAATTCATTAGGAACTCCTTGGAGACCTGCTAAAAGCATCAATGCAAAAAAAGGAATACCTTGCCAAATAATGGTAACAATAACACTTGGAAAAGCAGTACTGGTTTGCGATAAAAATGGTATATTTTTATTAATCAGTCCAATTTTCATAAGTAAATCATTTAATACACCAAAGTTTCCATCATAAATCCAACGCCACATCAACCCTATTAATACACCTGGTGTTACCCAAGGAATCATACTAACGGCTCGAACTATCCCTCTTGCTCTAAATGGCCTATTTAATAATAGTGCTAAAATAAAACCAAAAAAGAATTGAAAGAATACACCTACGCCTACCCAAATAACCGTTTTCAATAAAGCTAACCAAAATAATCTATCTTTAAATAACGTTATATAATTCATTAAACCAATAAATCCAATATCCTTTGGTCTCCTTAAATCATAGTTCATGAAACTCATCATTAAGGCTCTTAATACTGGTATTAGTACAACTAATAACATTATTAACAAAGCGGGAGTGAGTAACAAATATGGAGTTATTTTTTTCTTATCTAACATGTAATCTCCTATTTATTAGGCAACCTAGTCCGTCCTAGGCTGCCTAAATAAATTACTAAAAGGATTCGTTATCTATAAAGACCTGAATTTAACTCTTCCATACATTTTTTTGCTGAAATTGAATTTTCAAGAGCTTGAGCAACAGTGTTAGGCCATATTGTTGATACCCATTCTGTAGTTGTATCTAAGATAGGAAGAATACCTGCATAACTTTGACTATCAATTGAAGCCTTCATAAATCTATTGTTTTGGAAGAATTCATCACTAGCTACACTCTTTGCTACAGGTACATTACCAGTACCTTTACACCACATTTCCTGTCCTGCACCAGCTGCTAAATAGGAAACCCATTTAAATGCAGCTTCTTTGTTTTTACAAGATTCAAAAATAACAGTTTCTGTATCACCCATACTTGTCCATTGTCCTTTACCTTTAGGAAAAGGGAAAGCTGATACATCATCACCAAATTGTTCTTCCATGCCAATAGATGAACCTGTATGGTGAATTGTCATTGCTGTTAAACCTGATTTAAAATTTGATATAATTTCACTAAACCCATCACTAGGTGCTGTTGGAGGAACATATCCCTTTTGATAAATATCTATAAAGTCTTGCATTCCTTTAATAGAAGCTGCACTAGTTAAATCTTTAAAAGATCCACCATTTGCATATATGAAACTACCCCAAGGTTCTTGACCACCTTTAGCTCCACGCATTCCATAACCATAAATATCAGTAGTTCCATCACCATCTATATCCATAGTACATTTTTCAATACAGTCTAAGAACTCTGCATAAGTAGTTGGAACTTTTACTCCTGCTTTTTTAAATATAGAAGGTCTATAATAAACATATAGTACTTGAACGTTCCAAGGCATTACATAAATATCATCAGTACTGCTTGCTAAACGCATAACATTATACATGTTATCGTCAATTTCATTTTTCATATCCCATTTATCAATAAATGGAGTTAAATCTGCAAGTAAATTATTATTCATGAATAATGGTGTAGAAGTTAATTTCCAAGTAGCACAATCTACATCACCACCACCCATTACTACATTAAATAGATTTTCTGAATAAGCTCCACCGTCCCAAGGACTTTCTTCACCTACTACAGTAATCTCTCCTTTGTTTTCTGCATTAAACTTTGCAATGATATCTTGCATTAACTGAGAATAATCTGTGTTATCTGCCCAGTATCTAAAATTGATAGTAGTACCTCCATCACTTTTAGCCCCTTTACTGGTTTCTGATGTTCCTGCTGCACTTAAACTAATTAAAGATATGCTAAGTAATGCAACCCCAACTAAAAACTTTTTAAATTTCATAATAAATACCTCCTAAAGTATTACGTCATAAATTGTCTGACAATCATAGTTTAACATA
>JAENWY010000290.1 GCA_016649775.1 Spirochaetaceae bacterium | reverse complement strand
GAAAAACTGCAATTATCATATCTTAGAAAAATAAATTAATACTTTCAATATGCTAAAAATAAGATTTTTGATATCTATAAATATCAAATTATATCCATATCTAAAAAATTTCTTTTTATGCAAGATTTCTTTTCTTTTTAGGTTTTCTAGTTGCAATAAAAATTGATACAAGAATAAGCGATAATGCAAATAGAGAGAAAGATGTCGCATTATCTCCAGGTGTGAAAATCCAACTTAAAAGTGCACCAGCTGAGGGAATCAAAAGTTTCCAAATTGATATCTCTGATACTTCAACATTTGGCGCTTGTATTAATTTAAGCCATAGTGTTGTTGCACAAGCTGTAATAAATGCTAGGAATAATAGACCACCAATTAATTTATAATTGCCTGAGAATGTTACAAAAGAGAACTCTTCTGTTACAGATCCAACAAAGAAAACTATTATAGCACTTATTAGAATTGCCACAAAATTAAGTGTTACACTAAATTTTATTGCACTTTTTCTCTTTATAAAAATATCTGTAATAGAGGATGCAATTACATTAGATAACAAAAGAACAACACCTAATAGTTGAGATGAACCATCACTACTTTTTCTGAGAGATAACATTACAATTGCTATCATACCTAAACTCATAGCTGCAAACTTTCTTTTATTTAAATGCTCATTAGGAATAAAGATTACTGCTAAAATAATAGCAACCGCAGGAGAAGAACCTACAATCATTGCACCCATTGATGGAGAAACCCTAGAGAGTCCTAAGTTAAATGTAATAAAAGTGAAGGCCATTTTCGTAACTGAATAAATTATTACAACAGGCCAATAAGGAAGGAGTTTCTTAAACTCTTCTTTCTTAACAAAGAATAAAAGCATAAAAGCTGCAATAAATAATCTAATTCCTGCTAATGTTATTGGAGGTATATATTCTAGACAGTACTTGCCTGAAAAAAAGGCTGAAGCCCATAATAGACAACAAATTATTGCTAATAAATTAATTTTGATTTTATTCATATTTCCCCTTGATAAAAATTTAACAGATTGAAATCTATACTTATTGGAGAATATGAGAGTCTATAAATATTTATAATTTAGTTTATATAGGAGATAATTATATCAATTGATTTTCACTTTTTTAACAATTGATGGAATTTAAATATGATTATGATCCCAAGCATTTAAAGATAAAAGACCTAATATTCTTCAAGAAAGATAATACATAATCTCTATGGTTTTTTCTACCATTTGTATCACATTTATTTAGAATATTTTTTGCCATTCTTCTGAATTAATACTGTTTATATATTTAGAGGAATGCCAGTCTCTATCAAGACCATTAAAGATTGCACTATCGTAGATATTATCATATTTTTTATTAGTATAATTTTTAAAATCCTTTTTAACTAATTCCTTATTTTCAACAAGATCTTTATTTTCATATTTTAACAATATTATATCATTTCGCTTTTCAGTTATTATAATATAATCTCTTAGGGGTAATTTATTACTCTTTTTTGAATTACATGTTTGACAAGTCAATGTTAAATTCCATAATCTATCATCTTTTACAAAAGACCAAGGTATAATATGATCCACTGGTGTATTATTCTCTAATCGAGAAATTTCTTTGCCGCAATAAGCACATCTATGCTGTCCATTTAATAATAAGAAATTTCTATATAGATTTAAATTACTACGTTTAGTAGAATTATCAATCTTATTAGACAAACTATTTAATTTATCATCATCATTGCATTTTTCTAGAAATTTCATCCATTCAAAATAATTCATCTTTTCAAAAGTATTCTTAAGTCTCATTAATATTCTATAGACACCTGGATTAATCCAAATCTTATGTTCTTTTTTTGAGAATTGATAAAGTTGTCCCTCTGTATCACCATAAAAGGCACCAATAACATATTTTTTACCCTCACTCTCAATTTTTTTAATCAATTCAACTTGAAGAGAAGACTTTAAACTATCAAAAGGAATAAATTCAACATTTATTTCTGGATATTTTAATATAAAAGCATCAATGATTTTTCTAACTGAACTTACAGAATTATTTTTCCCTGAAATTTGGGATATATTCCATTTAACAATGAGATTATAATAGGTTTCACTAAAGGTAGTGAATATAGTATTAAAGGAAAGAGAATGATCTTTTTCATCAACATTAAATAGATTATCTAGAAGAGATTTAAAGAAGCCAAACTTATAACTAGTTGTTCTAGCTACACCAGAGCCAAGGGCTTTATTAACTAAAGAAATAACAGCCAAATCATCTAAATCATTAAAGGGCTTAAACCCCTCTGATAAATTCCAACCTTGCAAAGTTTTATCCTCTTTTTCTTATTATACCTAAAATAAATTTATAATCCAATCAAAATTTGTATTTTTCAAATATACAAAATTAAATGCCCTTTTAATATCTAAGTCTTCAATACTAAAATTTCCAACATCCTCACAACTATTTGAAACTGACTCAAAAGTAAAGGATATACACTTATTATCTTTTACAAAATCTAATATGTAATCAAAACTACTAATACTTGCACAACTTTTAAACTGATTAATGGAGTAACTACTCTTTCTTAGCTCTTGTTCAAAGATTTCTCTTGTACCAGAACCTTT
>JAENWY010000341.1 GCA_016649775.1 Spirochaetaceae bacterium | reverse complement strand
TGGTAAATTTGGATGAGACTTCAACTGGACAATTATATGATATTAATATGATTAGTATGTTTTGTAAGAAAAATAATATTGTCTTGGTTGTTGATGCAATAACTTCATTTCTTTGCGATCCTTTTGATATGGATAAGATGGGAATAGATGTAGCAATTGTTAGCTCTCAAAAAGGTCTTTGTATGTCTCCTGGTTTAGCCTGTATTGAGCTTACTGATAAAGTTATTAAAGAAAGGGTTAATAAAATAAATTGCAAAAGTTTATATTTTAATTTCAAAGATTATTTACAAAATTTAGAACGATTTCAGACACCATTTACGCCTGCTATTAGTTTAATATATGAAATGGATGATATTTTAAATAAAATTTTAGAAACTGGAAAAAAAGAATGGTTACAGCATATTAGAGAAAATGCTGAATATTTCCGTAAAGAAGTAGTTAAATTTGATTGTTGCTCTATTCCTGAATATCCAATTTCTTATGCAATTACACCTGTATTGTTTAACAAGCCAATTGCAAAGGAACTTAAGGAAAGACTTGCTGCAGATTATGATATATATATCAATCCTTGTGGCGGTGAAATTGCTGATACCATGATTCGTATATCCCATATTGGAAACCTAGGAATCCCTGATTATAAAGAACTTCTTGAAGATATGAAAGAAGTAATAAAAGATCTTTCTTTGTAATTATTGTTTATTTGTTGATCTTAAATATTGGAGTTAAAGATGAAAAAAGTAATTACATATGGAACCTTTGATTTATTACATCATGGGCATTTAAACTTATTAAGAAGAGCTAAAGCTTTAGGTGATTATCTAATAGTTTGTGTAACAACTGACAGTTTTGATATAGAAAGAGGGAAATTACTAGTTCAACAATCTTTAATAGAGCGAATAGCTGCTGTAAAAGCTACAGGGATAGCAGATGAAGTTATTTTAGAAGAATATGAAGGTCAGAAGATTGATGATATAAAAAAATATAATGTTGATATCTTTGCTATAGGTTCTGACTGGGTTGGTAAATTTGATTATATATTAGAATTTTGTAAAGTTGTTTATTTGCCTAGGACAAAAGATATTTCCAGTACCGAAAAACGAAATGAAGAGGGAATATTATCTCTTGGCATAGTTGGCTATGATCATTCAATAGTGAAGTTTATTGATGAGAGTAATTTCATTAGTGGAATTGAAATCACCTCAGTTTTTTGTCTAGATTCAGAAGGTTCAAAATTATATAACAGTAAATTGTATAAAGTTTATACAGATTATGAGAAAATGTTGCTTGATGTAGATGCAGTATACATTATTTCAGCTCCTAATCTTAGAGTAATGTATACTAAAAAAGCTTTTGAATTAGGTAAACATGTTTTATGTGAAACTCCAGTAGCCTTAAAAACAGATGAAGTAGATCTATTAAATTCACTAGCCAAGGAAAAAAAAGTTATTTTTTGTGAAGCATTAAAAACAGCTTATTCTTTAGCTTTTCAGAGACTAGGAGTATTACTTAAAACGGGTATTATTGGAAATATAAAAGATATAAATGCTACTTGCACAAGTTTGGACGTAAAATCTTCTTGGTCTGATTCAAAAGAATCTGGAGGTGGAGCTATTGTATCTTGGGGCCCTTATGTTTTGTTACCTGTATTAAAAATTTTAGGTTGCCAATATAAGAAATTAAGTTTTGTTTCCTATTTAGATGATAAGACAAAAATAGATTTATTTACAAATATCCAATTAGTTTATTCAAATTCTCTTGCGAGTGTGAAAGTTGGTTCAGGGGTTAAGGCTGAAGGTGCTATGATTATTGCAGGGACCAAGGGATATGTTTATGTACCTGCTCCTTGGTGGAAGATGGATTACTTTGAAATTAGATATGAAGATAGTAGATCCAATAAAAAGTATTTTTATCAATTTAAAGG
>JAENWY010000147.1 GCA_016649775.1 Spirochaetaceae bacterium | reverse complement strand
TTCAACCATATGGTCATATATATGATTGATAGAACTAGTGCTATCTGGTATATGAATACTCGGGTTAATTAAGATATCAAGTTCATCAACTCTTATTCCATTTCTAAATTTAACTGCAGCAAACTCCACTATCCTTCTATATTTACTAAGTCCAGTTGTTTCCGTATCAATTACTGTAAAATTCTTTAATTTCTCAAATATCATATATATTAATCCTTGTATTCACTCATATCTATATTATTTATGTAATAATTTTTTTTACATTAATATTATAAAAATATTATAAGCAAAAATAAATAATGACAAGTAGCATCAATTTATAATAAGTAGTAAAATAAAAAGAAAGTATTTTAAATCCAAGGATTAAAATTGAATAAACCTAAAAAACAAATTAGAAGAGAAGAACAAATAATTAAGACTAGTATAATTGGAATCATTGCCAATATTATACTCTCAGCATTTAAACTTGTAATAGGATTACTTTCTTCATCAATTGCCATTATGTTAGATGCTTTAAATAACTTATCTGATGCACTATCTTCTATCGTTACAATTGTTGGAATGAAATTAGCGCTAAGACCTGCGGATAAAGGACATCCCTATGGACATGGAAGAATAGAATATCTAACTGGTATGATTATCTCCTTTATAGTTTTATTTGCGGGTCTTACAGCTCTTAAGGAATCAATTAATAAAATTATCCACCCAACAAAAGCCACTTATACCACGGTAATGTTATTAATAATAATAGTAGCTATTGTAGTAAAAATTATTCTTGGTAAATATACAAAAACAACTGGAGAAAGAGTTCATTCAACATCATTAATAGCCTCTGGAACCGATGCCTTATTTGATTCAATAGTCTCCTCCTCAACACTTCTATCAGCTCTAATTTCAATTATTTTTAAAGTAAAT
The DNA here is from genome assembly GCA_016649775.1 of Spirochaetaceae bacterium. Classification (GTDB taxonomy): domain Bacteria; phylum Spirochaetota; class Spirochaetia; order Sphaerochaetales; family Sphaerochaetaceae; genus Pleomorphochaeta. The sequence continues at coordinate 4,890 of JAENWY010000147.1, read as the reverse complement.
TTAGATGGTATTATCGGATCAATTATAGCAGTAATTATTGTTAAAGCTGGTATCCAAATGTTACTTAATACTCTAAACGATATTCTTGGAGCAAGAATTGATAAAGAATATTCCCAAATGATAAAAGAAGAAATTAGAGCAGATGAGAATGTTTTAGGAGTTTATGATTTATCATTACATAATTATGGACCTGAACATATGGTTGGGTCTGTTCATATTGCAGTTAAAGAAGATCTTAAAGCAAAAGACATTTTCGCTATTACAAGAGCACTCACTACAAAAATGTATTTAAAATATGGAGTTACATTAACTTTTGGAATTTATGCTATTAATGATAGAAACTCAGATATACTTGAAATGAAACAGAAAATTTCAAACTATGTAATATCTATTTTTGGAATTATTCAGATTCATGCCCTTTATATTAACATAGAAAAGAAAGAAATTGATTTTGATATCGTTGTTGATTTTGAGGTTAAAAATATAAAGCTACTTAAAGAAAAACTTATAAATCATATTAAAAATGAATTTGAAGGTTACAGTGTATCTATAATGGCTGATACAGATATGAGTGATTAATAGTTGAATAAATTAAAGCTACTCTTTCATTATGCTAAATTGCAAAAAGTGTAGCTTCATTTATTGCTTAATAATATAAAATATATTTTCTAGGTATTCTCAAATACAATAATTCTATCACAAAGTTTTTTAACTTTTTCGAATTTTGGATCTGATGGGATTACTATATTACTTTTAGTTCTTTTTAAAACAATATTATGATTAAAGGATTCAAAGGTATAGAAGTTATTTCCCATTCTAATATTATCATAGGATATTAAAGCTCTTCCCACCATAGACCGCTTAATCTCACCAGGAGCTAAAATAATACCTTCATTATCACCAAAATTAGTAGTACTATGACTTGCATGAAGTGCAAACTCATTACAGGTGCCACCATCATATACAGACCAAGGTTGTCTCTCTCGTCCACCAAAGTCTAATACTAAATTGGAATATGGAAGTGTAATATCAATAGAAGATGTTAAATCTGGACCGGGGGTAAAAGATAAATAGACCATTTGTTGTCTTGGATTTATAACACTTATCCATTGATGCATTTTATCTTTGGGATTATTTTGACCACAAATTACATCTGTAGTTCCAATAATACCAGGGACTATTCTAATATCACTATAGCTACAATTTTCAACTGGAGCTTTATCTAGAGAAAATATTTTTTTATTATCAACTATCCTAGTATTTGTAACTTCTTTAATTGCAGTCTCAGCAACTCTCCATAAAGCTGCACTTGAATTGATTACACAACCACTCTCAAGAAGGGGAGAACCTAAAGAATTATCAAAGCCCATATCAATACTTAATTCTTCATTACTAATATTTTTTACATAAGTTACACTATAAAGTACAGGTTGATTTGGGAAAATAATTTCAAGTCTTTTTGCATTCCACTTATTCCCTTTATTCGATATATCATTAACCGATAATACCCAGGCTCCTCCAGTTGACTGATCAGAACCATATCTTTGCACTACCCAGTTAACCCGATCAGCTTCAAATAAAGATTCAACAAAATGATTCTTATTCTCTTTTTTAGAATTTAAATCTCGCTCGATTAATACATCCCCAAGCTCCATAGCATCTAGATTATTAGGTATACTTTCCTCTATGTCTTCAATTTTTTTAGTTGCTATTTTTATATCTTTTTTATTTATTTCTTCAACATGTAATTGGCAACCATAAAGTAGTTCTGTCAATCGACTAGTTTTGTCATAGTTGAAGACATCTTGTAATACTGTTTCTTTTGAGAATGGGAATTTATGCAATTTATTACAATTAACCCAACCACCATGAATATTTGTTGCACTAAGTTCAATCACTCTTCCATTGTGATCTTGAATGATTGCTCGTATCAAATCATTACTTAATACTGTTGCATTTTTATGATCTGTAAGTTTTACTCTTCTAATATCCATAGAATCTCCTAAAAGTTGATAAATATTTGTTTATATTCTTTTCTTATACTCTATATATAGTATAATACCAATATATTTAAGTACCAAGGAGAATTAAAGTGATTAGTCAAAAAAACGGCATTTTTAATCTAACATCGAAAAATAATACTTATCTTTTTACAATAACCAAGAGAGGTCATCTAGAACATCTTTATTATGGTGCCCGTATTAAAGAGTCTTCAATAGATATAAGAGCTTTAAAAACTAAGGCTAGTTTTCCTATGGGAACATCTGTAATTTATGATGAAAATGAAAGTGTTTTAAACATGAATATTTTCAAATCTGAAATATCTACACCGGGTAAAGGTGATTATAGAAGTCCTAGTACCATTATTAGCTATAACAATGGAATGACTACTCTTGATTTTTTGTATGTCCGTCATCAAATCCAAGAAGGAACCCCAACACCATTAAATGCTCTCCCACATCCATACGGAAGTTTCGATAATTGCGAAACTCTGACAATTACTATGAAGGATAAAGAACTTCCTATTAGAATTGAATTAAAATATACAGTATTTGATGATTGTGATGTGATTTCTAGGAATATAAATGTTTATAATGACTCTCAGTCAATAATTACTATTAAAAGCCTCAGTTCTCTTCAATTAGACTTAAATGACAAAGAATATGATTTAATCACATTTGATGGTGCCTGGGGTAGAGAAAGACATATAAACAGACGTCCTCTAACTTCTGGAACATTTATTAATGATAGTAAAACAGGTGTATCTAGTGCTACTCACAATCCTTGTATATATTTAGCTAGAAAAGATTGTTCAGAAATCACAGGTGAATGTATTGCAACAAACCTCATTTATAGTGGTAATCATAAAGAAAGTATTGAGGTTAACGAATTTAATCAAACACGTCTTCTAACTGGTATCAATGATCAAACATTTTCTTGGTCTCTCGACCCTGGTAATAGATTTATCAGTCCTGAAGCAATAATGACCTACAGTCTTCAAGGTTTAAGTGGAGCCTCTAGAAACTTTCACTATTTTACTAATAATCATATTGTAAGAGGTTATTGGAAAAACAGACCAAGACCTATTTTAGTTAACAACTGGGAAGCAACCTACTTTAATTTTACTGATAGTAAACTACTTAAATTAGCTAAAAAAGCTAAAGAGGTAGGTGCTGAATTATTTGTATTAGATGATGGTTGGTTTGGTGGAAGAAATGATGATAAGTCATCCCTTGGAGATTGGAGTGTTAATACTTCCAAACTTAGGGGAGGACTAGGACAATTAAGTTCAAAAATTCATGAAATGGGATTACTATTTGGACTTTGGGTAGAACCAGAGATGGTAAATCGTAATAGTAATCTATTTGATATACACCCAGAATGGGCAATTATAATACCGGGAAGAGATCCAAGTGTAGGTCGACATCAATTTATACTTGATTTAACAAATAAAGATGTTAGAGATTACCTAGAAGAATCCTTAACTAAGATTTTCCAATATGGTGGAGTTGACTATGTAAAATGGGATATGAATAGAGTCTTCACAGATCTCTATTCTTCATCAAACAACAGTTATAATTATGGAGAATTCTTCCATAGATATATCTTAGGTTTATATGAACTACTCGAAAAATTAACAACTAAATTTCCTAAAGTTTTATTCGAATCTTGTGCTAGCGGTGGTAATAGATTTGACTTAGGCATGCTATGTTACATGCCTCAAACATGGACAAGTGATTGCACCGATGCTTATGAGAGAGTATTAATTCAAGAAGGAACTAGTTGTGGCTATCCTTTATCTGCTATGGGATCACATGTATCAAATTCCCCTAATCATCAAACATTAAGAAGAACTGATATTGAAACTCGTTTTAATGTAGCCTGCTTTGGTAATTTGGGTTATGAACTTGATTTAACAGAATTACCTGCTAATCAAATTGAGATTATTAAAGAACAGATAAACTTTTACAAACAATATAGAAACACCTTTCAATTTGGTACTTTTGTACGATTAGAAACTATGAGTAGTTCACATTCTCGTGCTAGATGGGCAGTAATGAATAAAGATAGAAGTGAAATTCTTGTATTAGATTACAAAGAAAAATCACAAGCAAATCCACCTTTTGAAATTCTAAAAGTAGAAATTGCTAATACTGATTATTTCTATGAAGTATTTAATAGACCACAAAGACTAGATATTTCAGTATTTGGGGATATGATAAAACAATTTAGCCCAGTTGCGCTAAAAGAAGGTTCAAAAAAAGAAGACCTTGCTAATAAGATTATTCATCTAAGTAGCGAAGTCTTCCATCACCAAATTGGAGGCGATTTGCTTAAATATGCAGGTCTTCAATTAAATCAGGAATTCGGAGGACTTGGATATGATAATATCAATACTCGTATTCTTGGAGATAATGGATCAAGACTTTACATTATTAGAAAAATAGAAATTTAAAAATCTAATAGAGAAGTAGTATCTTCTACTTCTCTACCTAATAATTTTTTAGCTAAAGAGAAATGATCAGATGAACCACCTAAAATTGCTCCAACTAAGACCTTATTGTCTATATACCAAGCCTCATATCTGTCATCTACTTTTTTTACAAAAGCTTCACCTTCTATATTTCCGAAACACATAATACTATAATCATCAACTACAAATTTAGTTGGAATTAATTGAGGTGGTTCATATTCAGTTTTTTCACCTATTATGTTTTGAGAAGCTACAATAGCTTGTTTTAGTGCCACAGGCATTAAACCGGGACAAATACCATTGTATTGTGCACAATCTCCAATAGCATAAATATTATCATCACTAGTTTTGCAAGTATCATCCACAATAATAGCTCTATCAATATCAAGACCGCAATTCTTTGCTAATGAGGTTGA
>JAENWY010000061.1 GCA_016649775.1 Spirochaetaceae bacterium | reverse complement strand
CTAAAACAGTTAAAGATTGTGGTACAATCAAACAATATACATAAATAATAATTGAAACTAAAATTGAAAACATCGTTAATGAATTGAGAACTGAAGAATTCCAAAGATTTACTTTCTCTGGAAATTTTCTTCTTAAGCTTTTATCTCTAAAAAAGACATTAAGTCTATTCATTTAACCTTTTCCCAATTGCTTTCGCTACCAAAGGAGGTACCATTGTTTCGATATTAGCTCCGTAAAAAGCTAATTCTTTTATTTGAGAGGATCTTAATAAAAAGTAATTAGGACTTGTTGGCATAAATAATACTTCAAGTTCTGGATATAATTTTTTATTTGTCATAGCTAATTCAAATTCATAACCAAAGTCGACTAAGGCTCGTACCCCTCTTATCATTACTTCAACACCATTTTCTTTAGCAAAATTAACTACAAGTCCAGAATAAATAACAACTTCTATGTTATCATAAGATTCCAATAATTCTTTCAACATATCAGCTCTTTCTTTTGCACTGAACATAGTCTTTTTCTGCATATTTGAAGCTACTACAACATATAATTTATCATAAAGTTTTGCAGATCTCTGAATTATATCTAAATGACCTAAAGTTGGAGGATCGAAAGATCCCGGAAACATTGCGTTCATTCTTTTATACCTTCAACATATTTTTTCATTTGATTAAAAACTTCAGCTTTTTCAACTTCTATGGTTTTTCTAAATATTAACTTACCCTCTTCATTTTTACTTATTATAGCAAAGGTTCCACGACCAATGTAGCTTATTTTTTCGCCATCTATTAGGGTTTCATCTTTTGTCAATTTTTCTAGCATACAATCAAAATGATAATATTTTTCTTCATCACCTCGTATAGAACTTGCAATATTGTCAATTACTTTATCGCAATACGCACATTCTAGATGAGGTTCTACTACACTTTTTATATTTAATTGGGGTAGAGAGCTATGTGGAGTTATTGTTCCTTGTTTAGGTAATAATTTAGCAATACTCTTATTTACAACATTTTTTTTGTCAACATTTGTTTTTTTTCTCTTTCTCTTTTTTGTTGTTGTTTTTATTAGTACAGGAGTAATTATTTCTCCATTTTCTTTTGCCATTTATTTACCTATTTTTGATTTTTCAAAAAGATTCCCTTTTTATTTAATTAGAATTTATCATTAAACTTAAATTTAATAATAATAGAAATGTAATAAATTAACAATATTTATACATCTTTTATTTAGAGTACTTAATATTAGTAAATAAAACAAGAAAAAAAATTTAAAAAATTTAAATTATATTGCTTTTATTATACTTAAACTTGAACAAAAAGCTATCTTATAAGTAATTATTTAAATAAATCACCTTTTATATATTTAATTTGTATATATTAGAAGACTAATTTATATTGTTTTGACTTATACTACCTGAAGTGAATTTTACCTTTCTGTTTTAGAAACAAATATATATTACCTGTAAAATCTTAATATTTTACTTAAATTATTTATTTATTGGAAGACAAAGCATAACCATTCATAAAGGTATTATATAACAGAACAAAAATAATCATCGGAGGAATTATTGTCACCAAGGCTCCACTCATGACCAAGTTCCATTGAATTTAATCACCCGCACTACTAATTGCATAATAATTTAAGACTGGATCAATATAATCTGAAGTATCAAAAGATCCAACTCAACTTATTGGAATGAATATACCCGAATCATAAGCTTGTTGTGATCCAGCTTCAGCTACATGAACTAATGTTGGAGCTGAGCCTTGTCGATATGCAAGAAGAGAAACTTGAATTGTATCTCTATAGCTTCCTTTATTTTCTTGCATTACATGATATTTGCTTTGAGAGTCATTAAAATTATCTACTCTATCTTGAATCCATTGACCTCTTGCGTCTCCAAATATGTGCCAGAAGGATATTTCTATTGGAGCCTTAACTTTACCTCTTGAGCTTAAATCCGATTCTTTTGCACCTTGTGCAACCAAATTACGCATAATTAATGAGATAGCAAATAAAATTGTAAATAATTTTTTCATATAAATTTTCTCCTATTTCCGATAGGTAAAATTTACAGGAGTTATGTTTTAAAATTATTAAATATAAGTTAAGTAAGAGTTAAATTTAAAAAATATATAAATATTATTAACACTTTTTTAGTGAATATTGTTCGAATAAAAGGGAAAATAATTATAATTAAATGTTTATAAATATTAAAAAAGAAGACTAAGAAAGACTTCTAAAAGAAAAAGATAATTAAGAATAATATTATCTTTTTTAATGTATAAAAGAGCGATATTAATCGCTCTTTTATATTGAAAGAAAATAAAGTTATTTAACCTTATGTCTAATAAGTTCTTTAACTTTAGCTGACTTACCAACTCTATCACGAATATAGTAAAGTTTTGCTCTTCTAACGCGACCTTTGCGTACTACAACGGTCTGTTCAATACGAGGTGAATGTAAAGGGAAAATTCTCTCAACACCTACACCGTAGGATATCTTACGAACAATGAATGTACGGCGAATGCCTGAATTGTTCTTAGCGATGACCAGGCCTTCAAATACCTGGACACGTTCTGTAGTGCCTTCGATGATTTTGAAAAATACTTTTACTGTATCACCAACGTTGAAATTTTCAGCGTTATCTTTCATCTGTTCTGCTTCTAAAGCTTTTATTACGTCCATTTTAGGTCCTCTTTGCTGTGTTTCTGATTTCTTGCAAAGTCTTTTGGCCTTCTAAATCCAAAGATTTATCTTCCAAAAGATCCGGTCGGTTCGACTTAGTCTTTTCCAACCTTTTTCTTAATCGCCATTTATTTATTTCTTTATGATTACCATTCAGTAACACTGAAGGGACACTCAAGTTCTCATAAACTTCTGGCCTTGTGTATTGTGGGTATTCTAAGAGTCCATCACTAAAACTTTCGTCTTCAAGCGATTCACTACTTATAACACCATCTACCAAACGATAGACAGAATCAATAATTACTAGAGAAGATACTTCCCCACTAGAAATTACATAATCTCCAATACTTATCTCGTCATCAACATACAGGTCTATTACCCGTTGGTCTATTCCTTCATAATGTCCACAAATAAAAACTAAATTGTCTTCTTTACTTAATTCCTCACTGAGGGACTGAGTAAGTCTTTTGCCAGACGGTGAAGCGAATATAACCCGCTTTTCTTTCGCACCAATACTTATCAACGCATCGCACAATGGTTGAGGTTTTAACACCATTCCTGGACCGCCTCCGTATGGAGAATCGTCACAAGTGTGATGTCTATCAGTTGCGAAGTTTCGAAAATCAACCATATTATATGAGATTTTACCACTTTCTATAGCGCGTCTCATGATTGAGTTCTCAAAGAAACCTTGAACTATTTCGGGAAACAAGGTTATTATATCTATGTTCATTCAAGTAGCCATAGCGTCAACAATTCTACTGTATTCTCTTTGATATCGACTTTACCAATATACTGATCCATTAAAGGAATCATGAAACGTTTATCAGAACCATCTAAGACTTCTAATAAAATTGATTGTGGTCCATCAAAATAGTTAACAATAGTAGCTACTTGAATGCCTTCATGCATTAGTGTGCAACCAAGCAATTCAGCGATATAATATTCACCTTCCGTTAAAGGTGCTGCTTCACTTTTCGGAACAAAAAGTGTTGCGCCAGCTAGTTTCTTTGCTGCTTCAGGAGTATCAACTCCCTCAAACTTAAAGTACGCTTTGCCGCCACTTGTACGGAATCCCTCTATACCATATGTCTGCTCGCGGCCATCCTTTAAGAGGATAATTCCTTGCTTCAATTGCTTCAAGTAAGAGCAATTATCGTTAAATGGGCGGACCTTCACCTCACCCTTTACGCCATAAGATGACTGGATGATAGCCGTTGCGAGTTTTTTCATAATTTAATCCAAAATTTCCAAAACAGTATGCTTACCACTTTTAGTCGCTGAAGCACTTAAGATGGTTCTAATTGCTTTTGCGATGCGGCCTTGCTTACCGATCACCTTGCCAATGTCTTCTGTTGCAACTTTAAGTTCCAAAATTGTAGACTTTTCGCCTTCAATTACGTTAACAGTTACGTCCTCAGAATTATCTACAAGGGACTTTACAATGTATTCAACAAGATCTTTTTCCACAACTATCCTCGATTATTCTTGAACAGTTCTGGTAACAGTAACGCCCTGTTTGTTCAACAGTGAACGTACTGTAGCACTAGGCTGTGCGCCTTTTTGTAACCAGCTTTTAACTGCTTCAACATCAATAACAACTTGTGTTTCTTTGTTTTCAACAGGATGATACTGGCCAACTTCTGCTAGAGTTCTACTCTTGTTTGCTTTTCTTGAATCCTGAACAACGATCCTGTAATAAGGTCTTTGTTTGGAACCAAAACGCTTAAGTCTTATGCTTGTGCTCATGGTAATTCCTCCTACTAGAATTTCTATTTCACTTGTATACGAGTTTTCTAAATTTATTAAAAATCAATCTAGAAAAAATTTTTATTTAAATATGCGTGGGCATAACTTATCCGCTCTAGGGGCATTGCCACTACATTTGTCAGATACTATATTCTTATCTATAAAAAATCAAGGTAATGATGGAAGAAAATCCATTATCTTGAATTATTTTATAATAATTTGTTGTCATAGTTAATTTTTCAACATTTTTTGAAACTGTTTGTTTTTTGTCATCTTTTTCATTTGTTTTTTTAACTTCTCAAATTTTTTGATTAATCTATTAACTTCTACAACTGAGGAACCACTTCCTTTCGCTATTCTTTTACGTCTAGATAGTCCAATAATTCGATAATTTTGTCTTTCCATTGGTGTCATTGATAAAATCATTGCTCTTTCTTTATTTAGTTCTTTTACAGGGATATCATCTGCAGATATTTGACCTGCAGCACCTGGAATCATTTCTAGGATTTTATCCATTGACCCCATTTTATCCATTTGTTTAAGTTGGTCTAAATAATCTTGAAAATCAAAAGCATTCTTTCTCATCTTCTGTTGTAGTCTTTCAGCTTCTTTTTGATCAATTGTTTCTTGAGCTTTTTCAACAAGAGATACAACATCACCCATGCCAAGAATTCTACTTGCAATTCGGTCTGCATAGAAAGGATCAAGATCTTCCATCTTTTCACCAACACCAATAAACTTAATTGGTTTTCCTACAACAGATCTTAGAGATAATGCAGCACCACCTCTTGTATCACTATCAAACTTTGATAAAATAACACCAGTGATTCCAACTTTAGATTCAAATTCTTTTGCAATTGTTACTGCATTTTGACCAGTCATTGCATCTGCAACAAATAATGTTTCATCAGGATTAATTGCTTTAGAAACATCTTGAATCTCAGTCATTAATATTTCGTCTAGATGCATTCTACCAGATGTATCAACAATAATTATATCATATTGATTCTTCTTTGCATAAGCCAAACCTTCTTTAGCTACCTTAACAGGATCTTTACACCCTTCTATAGTAAATACAGGTACTTCAACTTGTTCCCCTAAAACTTGTAATTGAGTTATAGCAGCAGGTCTAACTAAGTCAGCAGCAATCAAAAGAGGACGTCTACCCTTCTTTTTTAATTTTTTAGCAAGCTTAGCACTTGTTGTTGTTTTACCACTACCTTGAAGACCCATCATCAATATTGTTGTTACAACATCGGGACCTTTAAGTTTTAGTTCACTCTCACCTTCTTCAGAGCTAAGAAGGTTAACCATTCTATCATAAATAATCTTGGTAAATTGTTGTCCAGGGTCAACGGCTTTTAAAACCTTTTCACCTAAAGCTTCTTCGCGAGTTCCATTTATAAAACGGCGTACAACACGTAGGTTTACATCGGCATCAAGAAGAGCAAGTTTGATTTCATCTACTGCATCTTCAATATTCTTTTCACTAATTTTACTTTTTCCGTAGAATGATCTCATTATTCCAGAAAATTTTTCGCTTATTGATTCAAACATTAATTATCTCATTTTTGGGGATTTTTCTGTTATTTATACCTTAATAGTACTTAAATTGTCAAGGTAATATTTATAGGCCCCATTCCCTAATCTAGTTTAACTTCCTTATCATCCTTTGTCAGAATAACAGGAGATCCTTGTTCTAACCCAATTTTATAACTAACAGTTGTTGATACACCTGCTTCAATTTGAGTAACACCCAAAAGAGTACGAGAGCCTATAACCGTATGTTTATTATGGGTAATGATAATAAACTGACTATCTTGAGAAAAATCTTCAAGCACTGATAAAAAGAAACCAATGTTTCTATCATCAAGAGCAGCATCTATTTCATCAAGGATACAAAAAGGGCTTGGTTTAACCTCATATGTAGCAAATAATAGCCCTACAGCAGTCATTGAACGCTCACCACCACTTAATAAAGAAAGTGTTGTAAGTTTCTTTCCGGGAGGTTGTGCGAATATCTCAATACCTGATTCTAAAATATTTTCAGGATCTGAAAGTTTCAACTCTGCTCGTCCTCCACCAAACAAACGTCTAAACATATTTTGAAAGTTTTCAGAAATTCTTTTATAGGTATCTAAGAACTTAATCTCAGATTCGGTGGTGATAGTTTTAACAATTTCTTCAAGATCGGTTTTAGCTTTTAACAAATCATTTATCTGTTCATTTAAGAAATCATATTGTTGTTTTGCCTCATTAAATTCATCTTCGGCCATTTGGTTAATATAACCTAGATGAGATAATGATTTATTACACTCTTCTAATTGATTTCTAAGAATTTTTGTTTCTCCTAAGTCCTCTTTTAGCCTATCTTCATATTCCTGTAAACTCTTACCATAGTTTTCAAAGAAAGTAGTATAGATATTTGTAACAGCTTGATTAATACCTTCAATTTGAACTTCTAATTGATCCTTTGACCTTCTTAAGTTATTCAAAGTATTAAATGAATCAGTTTTTTGATTCTGTTTCATATTCAACTCATCACTTTGAGCTTCTATTAGTGTAATTTTTTCACCGAGTTCTTCTGATAAAGCCATTCCACTTTGAGCTATTGCTTCCATTTCATCTTGCGTGACAATGATTTTTGATTGAACATCATTAGCTTTTTCTTCAGCCATATGAGATTCAGCTATTCTATCACTATATTCTAATTGAGTTTCACCTTTTTGACGCTTGATTGTTGATATAGCAACTTTTTGCTCATTTATCATACCTTGAATCTGTTCAAGAGTTACTTTCAAATCATATATATTTTCTCTAAATTCTTCACACTGACCAGCAAGCTTCTCATTCCCGCCTCGTAAATAACTTATTTGGTTTCTTGCAATTGATATGTCTTTTCTATTATTACGAATTTTTTCATCCATAGTTCGCTTTCTAGATACAAGACCATCTGTTTTGATAAAATCATCAATAAAGGTAGGTATCACTAAATCATATTTTTTTAGCAATTCTTCAAGTCTTTTAACATTTGCAATATTAACACTCTTATCTTCCTCAATTTTTTTTATTAAGGATTTAGAATCAAGAGATGATAGTCTAATTAAAAGTGTTTTTTGACTTTCTAATGATTGCAAAATATGGGTTATAGTTGAATCTATTTCATTTTTAATATCTACACGAGTTTTAATATTATAACCACTTTTACCAAGCTTATCTTCTAATTCCTCCACAATAAAGTCTGTTATATCTTTTAATTCTTGAGATAATTCAGTATATGAAAGTTCATTTTCATCAATCTTATTTTCTAAAGTTGCTATATCTTTATTTTGAGAAACTATAAGAAGTTGTGCTTTCTTAAGTAATTCTTCATTTTTAACAACATCAACGCCAACATCACTATATTGAACTTTTAAGTTTTCAATTTTATCTTCACTTTCTTCTATTTCTCTCTCATTATTTTCAATTTTAGCTTTAATTGCTTCTGCTTTTTCAAGAGAGGCTGTTTTATTTAATAAAGCATCGCGATAATGTTGTGATAACAATGATAAGAATTCGTGTTTACCTTTATGCTCTTCTTCAAGTCTTTTTAGCTCAGTCTGAATTTCAATTCTTCTTGAAACCAAATGCTGTAGTTCAGATTTCATATCTTCTATACCTGTATCTAGACCAGACATAGAGGATTGTTTATTAATTAACTCTTGTTCCAAGTTTTTTAATTTTTCATCACTACTATCTCTAAGCATTAAATATGATTGAATTGTCGATAATTGAACATCAACTTCTAAATTAAATTTTTCCTTATTTAATTCATTATATTTAATACATTTTTCAGCTTGATTTTTTTTTGTTTCATAAGTTCTTTTAACTTCTCTAAGAATGTTATCGACTTGTACTATATTTTCATCAGTTTTTTTTAGCTTTCTTTCAGCTTCTTTACTTTGAACCTTAAAACGTGAAATTCCTGCAGCCTCTTCAAAGATGTATCTTCTATCTTCAGGACGAGTTGAAAGAATCTGATCAATTTTACCTTGTTCTAATATTGAATAAGCACTTTTTCCTACACCAGTATCAAAAAATAATTCACGAATATTTTTTAATAAAACTCTATTTCTATTTAAATAATATTCAGATTCACCAGAACGGAAGATTCTTCTTTTTATTTCAATTTCACTTGTTTCCATATTAAGTTGGTGTTCCTCATTATTTATAACAAGCGTAACCTCTGCCATTTGGAGAGGTTTCCTAGTATCGGTGCCATTGAAGATAACATCTTCCATTTTACCAGCTCTAAGTGTTTTAGTTGATTGCTCTCCTAAAACCCATTTTATTGCATCCACGATATTACTTTTACCACAACCATTTGGCCCAAGTAAACTTGTAATACCATCGCTAAAATCAAGATGCGTTTTATCAGCAAAAGATTTAAATCCTATTAAGTCTAACGTTTTTAAAAACAAAATAACTCCAAAAACTAATTATAATTTATACAAAGTTTATAATAACATAAGTTTAAATATTTTCAAATAGTTAAATTATTCAAGATGCACTTATACAAAATGAATGTAAAAATAAATTGAATATTAGAAATGTATTTATTAGTATAAATCTGAAAAATATTTTAGAAATCTTTATTCTTAAAAAGAAACACAATTAAAATTATAAATAATGATATTATTACAGTATTAAAGATTACAACTTAAATAGTATACATAGTCAACATCATAACTTTTTTAATATATATTATATTTCGACTCTAGTTTAGAATTATTATTAAAACTATAATAAATTCATAAACATTTATTAATAGGATAAGTTAAAATGATACAAAAAGAACTTTTTGCAAGTGTCGAAACAAATAATTCAAAGACTATTATTGTAGGTCTTGATGAGGCAGGAAGAGGCCCCTTAGCTGGTCCTGTTTATGCAGCAGCCGTTATACTACCAGATTCTTTTCCTTTTGAATTTCTGAATGATTCAAAAAAACTCAGTGCAAAAAAAAGAAAAGAGGCCGAAATTATCATAAAGAAAGAAGCAGTAGCCTATGCAATTGGCTTTGCAACTGCAAGTGAAATCGATGAGTTAAATATTCTTTGGGCAAGTATGCTTGCAATGAAAAGGGCATATATAAAAGTTTCAGAAATTTATTCAGGACAAATAAACTTAGCTTTGATTGATGGAAATAGGGTTCCTGATATACCTATAAAATCAGAAGCGATAGTTAAAGGTGATGCAAAAATTCATGAAATTATGGCTGCCTCAATTTTAGCGAAGAATGCAAGAGATGAAATAATGCTTCTTTGTGATAAAAAATGGCCAATATATGGATTTAAAAAACATATGGGATACCCAACAAAAATTCATAGACAAATGTTAGAAAAATATGGAGCCTGTCCAATTCATAGAAAGTCTTTTTCTTTTAAAAAAGTTGAATCAAAACAGATAGAATTATTTTAGTCACAAAAGCACTATTTATGAAGGATAATTCTAATTCTGTTTTTTTGTAAATATTAAAAAAAAACGATAGCTACATTAGCTACCGCCTCATATATTAAATATTAAATATTAAATAT